>JAEOTH010000059.1 GCA_016839915.1 Promethearchaeota archaeon | reverse complement strand
TTTTTTTTCTTTTTTTAGTATTCATTGCTGACAAATCATATATTAAAAATATTTTTTAATAAATTCAATACGAGCTTGTTCAGGATCTTTACCATTATTCAAAATATAATTTTCATAGTTTTCATAAAGTTCAAGCATGTCATCGTATAATTCGAAGTATTTCTCATTTGGTACAAAAACAATACTCTTGTGAAAATCTATAAATTGATGTACAACCTCTTCCCAAGTTTTTATCATATTTTTAGAATCATAATAAGATTTTGCAGCTCTAAGTGCCGCGCCTAATGCGGCTGAATCTGTAAATTCAAATGCACGTACTTTTGTTTTGAAAATATTTGCTAAAACTTGAAGAACACCTTTATTTGTAGAAGCACCCCCAGTTGCATAAATCTCAATAGGTTTTTCTCCAATCCATATTGAGTGAAGTCTCATGGACAAGAATTGGGCTTCAATTATGCCTCTTACATTCCCTTCTAAATCATTCTCATCAAAGCCAAAGCGATATACTCGTGGGTTTAAAACTTGTGGGACAATTTCAGGAAAAAAGTAAGGCAACATAATTTTTCCATTATTTCCAGGAGAAGATTTTTCCAGAATTTTAGAGAATTTCTCCCAATTAAGATGAAATTTATTTTTAATTTTTTCTCTTGCCAGTGAACCATTTTTATAGCAAATTAAACTCATATAATCACCTGTGGGAGCTCCAAATACATGACCCTCTCCTCTAAGGTCAATATATAAGTCTTCTAAATAACTAAAATACGTATCGCTGGTACCTAAACTTATAGCAGCTTTCCCTTTTTTCATCAAACCAATCCCAATAAGACTATTTGGATTATCACCAGACCAAACAATAAGATGAGTATTAGGATTAAATCCATATTTACTGACAAAATATGGAGAAAGGTTTCCTATAATACTAGAAGGATCAGTAATTAAAGGTAACTTCTCTCTTAAGTTTGGAGCTGTTGCTTGTAAAGCTTTATCATCCCATTGTTTGGTTTTTATATTCATTAAATTCATACCAGCTCCATCGCCATGATCTATCGGGGCGCTTTCTCCTAATAATATTGAAGCCAAAAATGAGCTTACTAGATGGATAATTGATGTTTTCCTAAACTTTTCCGGGTTTTCTTGGAAAAACTTTCTTATTTGTGGTCCAGAAAAACGCTCAAATATATTTGAACCTACTAATTCAATAGCAGATTTTAATCCCCCTAGTTTCTCGCGAATTTCTTCACATTGCTTAGCTGTACTAGAATCCATCCAAATTGGACTTGTAAGGCGAGAAAATGAGTTATTTAATTGAGATACTAAAGTCTTACTTGGATCTAATTCTTTGAGTTGTCTTTCAAATTTGCTATTCAAATAAACAGTCCCATGTTGTTGCCCAGATCCTGAAATTGCCTTAATCTTATCAATTGGAATTAGATTATCTTGCATTTTTTTAAAAATTAATTCTAAAGCTTCAACCCACATTAGAGGATTTGAATGAACTATTTTGTTATCACCCAGAACAATAACTCCATTTTGAGTATTGTATTGTGGTAATTCATCGTCAAAATTTATATGTTCTCGATAAATTATTTTGTCTGAACTAAAGTCAGTAATAAGTAAAGTTAAGCTCTGAGTTGAGCAATCTAATCCTAGAAATAAATCACTCATAATAATTTTCCACTGGGATCAATTAAAAAACTTACTTTTTTAATAAAAAGTTATAAGCGTTCTCCTAATTTGTAGAAATTGAAATCTCCTCCTGTAACCCAGATAATTGGATGGATCTTTCTCCAATCAAGATTGAAACTACCTTCCTTTTCAAGTGTATATTGATGATTAACATATGATTTAACAACTCTACCGATGATTCCCTCATTACGTTCATAGTCGAGGATTTCATGTACTTCGCATTCTATATTAACTGGGCACTCTCGGATCATTGGCGCGGTTTTAAGCTCTCCATAAAAGTTATCAAAGAGTGTGCTCTTATCAATATCACGACCAGATTTACTACCACAGAGGTTTGTTTTATCCACAAGATCCTCTGAAGGGATATTTGCACTAAATGTCATGTTCTCATGAATTCCAATTGTAGTATAGCGTGTTTTAGATAAGCTGAAAAAGATATATTTACCGAAATCAAATGGACAGCTATATCCAATTACCAGATAATTAGGCTTATTATGTACATTTGCTCCAACCAAAATTACAGGCAATGGACTTAAAAGATTCCCCTCAATAATACGTTTATTTAACTTCTCTTTATTCATTTTAATCAAAAAAAAATTAGAATATTATTTCTTTTTTTTATAATTTTTTCCAATCTCAAATGCAGCCGCAAGTTTTTCACCAACTTTCCAATAATTGTTTAACGAATAAGTATATGTTTTAAATTTTGTAATATCTGGTATACCTTCCGTTAAATATTTCTCATCGGCATAAGTGTTTACTACTTTTCCGATAAATATTTCATGACCTTTCTCAACGTCCACTATTTCTTTTATCTTAAACGTTTTAACAACTTCACATTCAAGACTTAATGGTGAGAGGCTTACCATTGGTGCTGTTTTTAGATCCCCATAAAAAACATCAAATACTTCTGACTTATCTACTTCTTTTCCCGAAACAATGCCACAATAATCAATCAATTCTGCCAAATCTTCTATGGGAGTATTTACACTAAAGGTTCCATTTTCCTTAATACCAATATTTGTATAATGAGTCTCCCAAGAAGCTATTGAAATCATAGGAGGATTAGCTTCAACAATACCTACATATGCGAGGGTCTCAAAATTTGGCTTTCCATTCACATTTGCACCAATAAGAGCAACGGGCATAGGAAACAAATAAGCTCTTGGAGTTATTTTACTTTTTTTCATTAAATTCCACTTTTAATAATTATTATTATATATAATAGAAAATGCTAACATAAATAGATGATAATAATGAACTTAGAACGAATTTTGAACTATAACTTCTAAGTCTTTCTTTTTTAATTTATACATTTATCACTGAATTTAAAGGTAAAACGAATTGTTAGCCACAACAACTAGTATTTGAATTTGATTCATTAACAGGTCCACATGTACAACTATTTTCATCAATTTCTCCCTTTTTAGCATTTTTAGCCACACCTCTCGCATTCCACAAACACCCACAACCTTTTCGTTCGTTCAGGATAATTGCTTGAGTTGGACAATTTCTCTTACAAGCACTGCATTCTGTACATAGCTCAGGTCTTGATATCTCGTACTTTCCAGAATTATTGGATTGTGGAAGTCCAAAGGGACACACTTCAGCACAAAGACCGCAACCATTACATACATCTTTATCAATAAAGATTAAAATATCCTTAACAAATTCAGCAAAATCAAACGATTCAAAATTTGTTTCTGTTATTATTATTACCTCCTATTTTTATACATCTTTTATTTTTTTTAAATATATATGAAAAATATAAATCCTAACACAAGAAAAATCAAACTTAAGATAAGTAAAATCTTATTTATTAAATTAAAAATCGGATATTCCTCTTGAATTTCTCTAGGGCTTGTAGCCATTGTATACCCACTAAACGACATTACTGAAAAGAATGTAATCCAAAAATAAAAGCACAATTGCCAAAGAACATAAAATAATGATTTATGGATCATAAAAGAAATTCCTCCCAAAAGAATCATATTAATTATCCCAAAAAAGATATCTTTGAAAATAAATTTCCTAGTAAATCCTGAAATGGGAAATAAAAACATTACAATAAAATTTGCTGTGAGTATCCATAGTGATAACTCACCAATCCACCATAATTTGTCAAACCAAGTTAGTATTGAAAACAGTAACACTAAAGCAATTAAAGGTAAGATAAATATTTTTCGAAATAAAAATGATACGTGAGTAATTCCAGCACGAATTCGATGGTATAATGTAAATTTTGCTAGCTTCATTTTGTCAGGTTTTTGAGCAGGATTCTCATCAAGGAATTGAGCAATAGATTTTGACCAAACTGGTCCGTATCTAACTCTAAAGGGAAAATTATCTGAATCCTTTGGAAGTTGGGGTATAGCTATACCTCCAGCTGAAAGTTGAGGTAGCAATAATGTTTTTTTTTGAGTTATATCTTTTATCCCTGTTGCTTCTATCGCCTCAAGAAGTTGGTTATTTCCAAAATCATTACCACGAGCCGCACACCATACATTTATACCGTTTGAATCAACACACAATACCCAAGCATCACGACTTTTTAGATCACGCATCACTTTAATATAAGTAAATTCATAATTAGCAGTGACGATTATTGGGGAATTTTCATCAGGATTTCCAGATTGATAAATCCCTGGTTCGATAGGAACATGATCAACTTGCCCGGTGAAAACACAACGAAAAATTCTTAACTGAGATCTAAATCCCTTAAATCTCCTTGTTTTTGGGCTATAATACCCTGGTTCATTAGTTCCATTATCATTAATTTTTTGTAGAACTATAGCTTGTATTGATCCGTGCTTCCAGCTTTTCTGAGTCCTGATTTTAAAACCTATTGGGTCCAAATATTGAAAAAACCACTTAACAAGATAAGTACTTCTTAATCGTAAGCGCCTTAACTTTTTCTTATACCGCCATCTTTTAATTTTAAATGTTAATTTCCAAACTCCCGAAGGGACAAATTCAGCAGCTATAATTAAATGACCATTTGGTTTCAATGTTTTCCATACGTTTCTGAGAAAAATTTGTTGTTCTAAAGGGCGAAGTTCAGATAACATAAATTTGCTTACAACAATATCTTGAGAACCATCAGGTGGGGGTAAATTTGTAAATAAACCTGTTTGATATAACAATCCTCCACCAGATAAGTCAGAGGGATAATCTTTCATAGCATAGTCAATCATTTGAAAGCTTTTATCAATAGCGATTACATTATTTCCTTTTTGTGCCATTTCTGAAGCCAATACGCCCGTCCCGCATCCAATTTCTAGGATAGATTGGGAATTATTAATTTGATCAATAATCCAGTTATGCACTTCAAGATTTACTCCTTTTGTTAGAGCAGTAAATTTAGAATCATATGTTTCTGGTTCTTCTTCCAATTTACGCATATAAACAACGGCCATAAGCGTGATATCTCCAATAATTGAATAAGTTTTTGTTTTTAAACACTTGAAGTATTAATAGAATATATTATATAAAAATATTTCGATATGAATTTAACTTTGTAAATATGAATAAAATTTTTATAATTTCATTGGTTCTATAATAGTAACTTTAGAAAAATAGAATGATTTAGATGAAGGTAGATAGAAATAAAAAAATTAAAAACACATTATGTGGATGTGATGATTGCGCTGATGGTGATATATATTTCAAACAATTGCAGCAAATTGGAAAAGATTTAAAATTTGATAATGAATTAAATTCACTCTTGATATTCTTTAATGCTTTGGGAAATAAGGAACGTTTAACCATATTGATAGCATTAAAAAGTAAAGAACGCTGTGTTTGTGAACTAGAAGCGATCTTAGATAAGTCTCAACCTTCGATTTCTCATCATCTGCGAGAATTAGAAAAAGCGGGACTAATACGCGGGTGGAAAAAAGGAAAATATACATATTATACTTTGTTAAAAGAAGAATTTGGGAGCTTTATTGCTCACCTAAATCAAGAATTTAGGTTTGAATGACTCTAAATTTCGTTGATAATATCAAAGATCTTATCGTTCTTCAGCATAATTAATTACTTGATAATGGTCTTTAAAAACTTTCTTAGAAAATAAGTATTATACGAAAAGATTATTTTTAATCTAAGACTATAAATATTGGAAATTGAAAAATTATAAATAACCGAGTAAAAACTTAATATGTCTAAAACTAATGAATTAACGGTTAATGGAGAAGTAAAGAGAATTTTGTTTCAATCTATGGAATTGATCATGAACAATATTAAAGCTAACATTGATCATCTAGACCAGAATTTTAAATATACCAAAAAGTTCATTGATTTAGTACATGATGGTTTAACAAACAAACGTAAATTCTTTTTATTAGCTTCTGGTAGAAGTGCGTTCATTTTACAATGTTTTGCGACCCGTTTGGTACATTTAGGCGCTGAAGTGTATATCGTAACGAACCTAGCGAGTATGCCAGCATTAGAAAAATCAGATATCTTGATTGTACTTTCTGGTTCTGGCACGACTGGTATAGTTGTAAGTTTACTAAATAACTATGTTAATACTGTGAAACCATATGGAATTGTCACAATAACATCTCATCCTGAGACAGTAATTGGGAGAATTGGTGACATAACGATCAAACTTAAAGGCAGATCCAAAAGAGATAAAGCTGTTGGTGATACAGCAGTTCTTGCGCCTGAAGGTACAATGTTTGAAATCGCAGCTTTTTGTTATTTAGATGCTATTATAGCAGAATTAGCAATAAAAATAGGAAAAACAGATAAAGATATGCTTAACAAACATTCACAAAGTACCTAACTTAATATATTCTTTTTTATTACGTTAATTGATTATACATAAATATGCGCCGATTTATAGTGTTTTTATGAGAATTATTTTCAATGAATAAAAATCTCCAAATCGGCGCACACTTTAGAAGACTGTTTAAAGACTTTTTTTAAAGAAACAATTATTCACGTGATTCCCGAAAACTCTTAATGCCTCCATATAATTGATATAAGAACGGAATGCCTAAAAGGAGTATTGGGAACACCCAGAAAACAAGAGAAAGATTCTTCGGAATAATAATCAAAATCCAAACCTCAATCAAAGTCATTATAACTATGCTTATCAGACAAACAAATCCACCTATTTTTAACTGATTTTTAACACTTCTTGCTCCAAATATTAAGATGACATCTAAAACACTTCTTAAGATAAAAATTATCACAAATATATTATAATAGAAAAGAAATAGGCCAATTGGCAAAATTTGAAACAGTATATTTCGAGCAAATAGATTCCATAAACTTGTTAATACAATTTCCTTTGGCAATATCAGGTCTTCCCTATTGTAATCTTTAATTTCAGTAGAAGCATTAGCTATAATCAACATTCCTGAAATGAGTGCCGTGAATGGAGCATATCCTAAAAAAAATCCATAATATAAATTGAAAGAGAAAAAAAAGATAAGTAGGATTGATGAAGTCAATATCAATATTCCTGCTATATATTGAATGCACAAATCTAATAAACTTTTAAATGACATTATTGTGCTTATAATGGCTGCTACAAGTCCAACAATCAGTAGCGAGACACTAGGAAAATTTATAGAAGCTATTAAATCAAATAAATAAAATAGTCTGGATTGATTGGAGGTATCTATTAAAACTGGTATAAAGAAGGTGGTTAGGCCAGAGATAATTGCTATTATATTGATTTTTTGAAAAGTTGATATATTAATTTTCATATAAAGAAAGTATCGTCCTATATTTTTTGTAATTTTAAGACAACTAAGATTATTAATCTTCCTATATCATCAAGTAATTATTTAAAATATTTTTATATAATGCCTTGAATCTGACTCTCTCGTTTTTGGTATATTAAATAATTAAAGCTCCAATAGCAGCACAAAATTCGGATTTTTTCAAAAAAATCCCGTTTTTACCATTTACTTTACATATAAGAGAAAGAATTTTTCTTAAGACTGTATTTTCTCTCAAAAGTCCTCCACAAAAAACAATATTTTTTACATCATGGTTATCAGCTATTACTGTGGCGATTGTTCCCAAATTCTCACCGATTAAACAGATAATAGAATTTACAAAATCTTCTTTTTTTAAACTCTGGATCTTAAAAGTTTCATTGATTTTACCCATTGATGCGGCAGTAAATTCTCTGAAAATTGAATTAACTCTTTTATCATCAGGATGATAAATATCTGACACTTTCAAATCAACATTATATCGGTTCCCTCTTTTTGCTAGTTCGATAACTTCATGAAAATCGTTCAAATTGAAAACTGTTTTCACAACTCCCATAAAAAATCCTCCTCCAAGTGCAGATCCTCCCAAATGTTGAAAACCATTATTTTTCAAAACAATTGAAGTTCCTGTTCCTATACACACTATTAATGAACTTGGGAGTTCTTTGTTTTTTTCCAATTTATAAAGAAATTCAATCCCTCTCATGTTTGCCTCAAATTCATTTATAAGATTTGAATTTACATCTTGTGAGTATTTCTTAAATAATTCATAACTTCTTCCACCAGTAAAATTGAAAGATTTAAATAGGTCTTTGAATGAATTTAAAAGGATAACAATATCTGAAAGATTAGATTGAGTATTATAAAGAGACAAGCTTAAATCATCACCATCTAAATAAGCAAATTTCGTAAGACTCTGCCCCATATCAATTCCAATTTTATCTGATGGAATTTCAGTAAAGTAATTATTTATACTAATTTTTAACATCCTACTTATCACTTAACTTAAAATTCTATTCTTTCATTATTTTATATTATTAATTTAATAAATGAATTGTGAAACCTCATTCTTTATGTTATCAAAATCAAAGAAATCGGAAGTTGTGATAAGTAAAGCTAGATCTCCAAAGGAATGTTTTATTAAAGGAATGCAACAACTTGGAGGGATTACTGATTACATCAGTGAAGGAGATCAAGTTTTTATTAAGTTTAATTTAAACTTACCTGGGGGCTTTCCTACAAATACAAATATTGATGTGTTAGAAGCACTTATTCTATCATGTAAAGAAGCGGGAGCTGATAAAATCTTTTTAGGGAGTTTTCCAAAAAGAGGCATCCCCATTAAAATTATCTCAGATTTCCTAAACCTAGAAGAACATTTTAAAATGCTTGGAGCAGAATTGGTGTTTCTAGATAATAGTGAAAATTTTAATAACAGAGATTTGAATCAAGATAATTTAAAAAAAATTAAATATGAATCACTCACAAAGATTCAGATTAATGATAATGAGGTTTTTATACCAAACATAATTCTTAATTCAAATAAATTAATTTCTGTTAATCAAATCAATGTTAACCCTTTATTTAAACTAAATTTATCTATATTAAACTCTTTTTCTATTATTCCTCCAAAAAATCAAGTAATAGGTAAAAATTTACAGAGAAAACCTGTAAATGATCAATACAAAAAAGAGTTAATTACGAAAATTTTAGATGTCTTCACAATAAAACAACCAGATTTAGTTATTAATGATTTATTCTACGTTTTAGAAGGCGCTGGACCTTTTATTTATAAAGATTCTAATTTAAAAAAGACAGGGTTAATGGTATTTGGAAGCGATGCAGTTTCTGTTGATATTGTAACATTAAACGTATTAAACATTAATAGTGATGAGAGTGAACTAATATCCCTAGCACAAAATAGAAATATTAATGTTCCTAAGTTATCAGATATTAAAATTTTAGGAGAAAAACTCGAGGATTCTACAAATCAGATTGAATTATGTGTTTCAGAACTAACAAACATTAGTACAAAAAATGTCTCTATTAAATCTGGGAAATACTGTTCTGGTTGTTTCAAACAAGCGTACCATCTTTTAAATTTTATGAAGACCTATATGGGAAAGGATCTAAAATATAACATCGATAACTCCTTTTTAATTGGAAAAAATCCACTTGAACCAGAGAAGAAAGGAAATATCTTTCTATTTGGTGATTGTCCAATAAATAGTACTAAGGACTATGATTTTAGAAATATAATTATTGAGCCCAAAAAAAAAGCTGAAAAAAAAACAAAAATTAAGCGTATAAATGAATCCAAGTCAAAAAAGAGGTTAAAAATCAAAAAAAAACCAAATAGAAATATTTTAGATTTACCTGGGTGTCCCCCTAAAATTTTTACGTGTTTGGAATTAATGCTTAAATATTTTGGTAAGAAAAATGTACCTAATTTAAACTTATTCCTAAATCTAAACAGAAATTGGACTACTGGAAAATTAATTGAAAAATTAAAGTCCTGGGAGGAGCTCTAGTTAATGATCAATAAAAAATTTAAAGATAATTGGCTAAAGATATTAAATTTTAATGCAACTAGAGAGATATTGGAAGATCCTGAGAAAAATAGAGACTATGTAAGATTACCATTAAGTCCAATTTCTATAAACGCCAATCTTTTGTTTCAATTTTTTGAAATCTTGTATCCTAAATTTATAAATGACCAACAGAATATTCTTGATATTATATCTGATATCGATAAAAAAAATAAGGTTATAAGTTTATATCTATATAAAACTAAGAAAGCTGGAATTCATGAGACTATAGAAATCCTCCCTAGTGATCTAGTTAGAATTAAAAGTATCGAAATTGAGAAGTTGGATGATATATTTAATAAAGTGCAAAAAGCAATTCTAAAAGAAAAAAGTATTCGAATATCATCAATTCGCTTATTTAGAAAAGAAGCTCTTGATTTGATAAACAGGCATTGTGATAAAATTGATGAAGTTTCAATCTCTACCTTTTTAGAGCGTACTATGGGTTTAATTCAGAAAATTATTAATGAAGATCTAGTTTTAATTTATCCTGAACCTAGTTTAATTAAGTTCCTTAAAGCCAGTTTAACCTTGTTAAATAATATACATCTCCACAGACTATTCAGATTCATAGAAGAAATTCTTCCTGAATTCAATCATTCTTTACTGATAACTGGGAATGATATAAAGGTAATAATTCATTTACAAAAAATTAAATTAAAATCGGAGAAATCAGAGTTAATTATAAAATTCTTAACGCCAGACGAGTTAGGGGTCAACTTAAGTAATTCAACTATAAGGGATTGTTTAAACTTAATTCAAAAGAAATTAAAAACTGAAAATACATATTTTGTAAACCAAAATGATGTCCTCTCTTTCTTTTCAGATTTTATTGAACTTTCAATCCCATTAAAAAAGGATAATATCCAATTTTTACTTCAAAAAGCTCTATTTGGTTACCGCAGTTTTGAGAATCATTGGAATATGGTTCCACGTCCTAAGATTTATAATAATCTAATTAGATTTATATTTCGGTTATTTGGATTTAATATAAATTTTAAAAAACTCTCGCATTGGGTAATTCCAGAATTAATCTTTAATTATATTGACTTTTATATCGGATTAACTTCCAGAATATTAGTTATTATTACTGATCAAGAAAAAAGCAGGAATGGAAAGCAAGCTCAAGAAATCATTTTTAAGAACACATGTATATACATATCTTTATTAGAATTTGAAGAGAGTACTTTAAAAAAAATAAAACCAATTAAAAAAGAAGAGCTAATTTCAAGTAAATATATATCAATTAATTCAATTAAAGAAAAATTGTTAGATAAATTTGGATCTCCTTCCGCTATAATTGTTTTAGATAAATTTTTGCTTCAGAATATCATTAAAAATTATATTTTTACCCATTCGAAACTCTCTTTCTTTCCTCGATTTAAAACATTAAAGATTTTGAAGAATAAGAAGTATTTAAGAATTTATCCAGAATTTCCTCCATATAAATTCTTTAAAGAAAAGAGAACGATTTCATTAATTAAGCTTTTGTTGCCAATTTTAATTGATAAACATGAATTTTAGTGTTTAATTTATTTTATAAATTCATTTGCTACTAATAATTCTGCATTTAAAATTGCGCCACCTGCTGCACCTCTTATAGTATTATGACTTAATGAGACAAATTTATAATGAAAAACATTATCTTCCCTTAGTCTACCTACTGTAACCGCCATTCCCTTATCATTATCTCTATCCTTCTTTGGTTGCGGTCTATCAATATTTTCCAAATAGATTATAGGGTGTTTTGGAGCAAATGGCAAATTTAATTCCTGAGGAGCAGATTTAAATGTCTTCCAAATTTTTATGATTTCTTCTTTTAAAGGTACTTTATCATTAAATTGTACATTTACACTTGCTATATGACCCTCCGATACTGGAACTCGTGTACATGTTGCGCTTATTTGGATTGAATCATCAATTTCAATTCCATGTTTTCCAACTTTCCCAAGTATTTTATTTGGTTCTTTTTCTGTTTTTTCTTCCTCTCCATTAATATATGGAACAATATTATCAACAATATCTAAGGAGGGAACACCAGGATAACCAGCCCCAGAAACTGCTTGTAATGTGGTTATAATCAATTTATTTACTTTATATCCTGCCTTTTCTAAAGCATAGATTGGAGTAAGATAACTTTGAAGTGAGCAATTTGGTTTTACAACGATAAAGCTATTTGTGAATCCATTAGATCTTTGTTGAATTGGTATAACATTTATATGTTCATGGTTGATTTCAGGAATAATCATGGGTACATTGGGAGTCCAACGATGAGCTGAGTTATTACTAATTACTGAAATACCGAATTTGGCATATTCATATTCAATATTTTTTATCTGATCTTTTGTTAGCATACTTATTGCAGAAAAAACAAAACTAAGATCTTTAGGTATTTTTTTAAAATCTTGAACATCTCTGACCATTAAATCTTTAACTTCAGTTGGAATTGGTATTGACATCTGCCATTTTTCCCTAACAGCTTCTTTATAAGATTTTCCTGCTGATCTGGGGGAAGCCGCTACATCGATAACATTAAACCAAGGATGATTTTGCAATAATTTAATATAATTTTGTCCAACTGTTCCTGTGGCGCCTAAAATACCTACACTAAACTTTTTCATCAAAAAACCTGAATAAAATAATTAAACTTTTAATTCTGAAAATGATAATAAGTTTTAAATTATAATCAATTTCAATTTATAATATTTTTCTTCACAAAAATTCGAATTTTGAAAAATTTTTAATTTTTAATGACTTTAATTAAATAGAAATCATGAACTTATTTGATAAACTATATTATTATTAACATATGATATTTACCATGCCAGGACCTTTTGATGAGTTAGAAAAAGAAGCAGAAACATTGGAAAAACAATCAAAAGAAGAGTTTGATAGGAAAAATTTTGTTTTAGCAATTAGTTTGTTAGAGGAAGCGGCTGAACTCTATTCAAAATTAGGATATCAAGGAAAGATTAGTATGATTAATAAACGCATTTTTCAATTAAGGAATTTAGTTAAATTTGAGAAGCAGGATACAGTGGTAAAAACAAAAGGTGAAATAGACCTTCAAAAGCGTGCTGAAACAGTTTTGAAAGAAAAAGAAAGATATAATAATAAAAAACTGGCAGAGCAAAAAGTTCTCCCTCCAGAAATGAGAAGAAAAATTGAGCAAATAAAATTATTATTAGAAAAAGCAGGAAAGGAAGAAAATCTAGCTAAATATCAAAGAGTTATTGGAAGGTATGAATATATCCTAGAATTATATAAATCAATACCAAAAGATGTGCTAAATTTCTCTAAGGAAATTTATGAGATTGAGAAGAAATTGTCAATTATACGAGAAAAATTGTAAATCTAGTTTTTGCTTTAATCCAAAATAAAAGATATCTTGATTTTTATGAAAAATCCCTTTGATGAATTTTATCATGTGCCAAATTCGCAAGAATTATTAGATATTGCCTTTAAAAGGAGTATGAAAAGTTCTGCCCAAGTTTCAAAAAATGCTCCGATTTTAATTAAAGCAAAGAAAAAAGAATCTAAGCGTATTAAAGTAGCTATTGAAGAAATTATAAATAGAATTCTCAAGATAATTAAAACAGTACCAATTCTAGATGAACTTCCGGAGTTTTATAGGGAATTAGCAGATATCTTAGTTGATGTTGATGAATTGAAACTGACTTTGGGCAAATTAAATGGAATTTTGCCAGTTCTTCATAAAATTGAACGAGAACATCTTAGTAAGTTAAATAGAATAGAGGCTCCAAAAGAGGGAGATCAAATAAGAAGATCTGCTTTTGGGAGAGTATCATCTGTTATATATAAGCAGAATAGAAATCTTGAATATTTAAATAAGATTAGGGGAAGTCTGAGGGAAATTCCTTCAATTGATTATACAATGCCTTGTATTGTTGTTGCGGGATATCCAAATGTAGGAAAAAGTAGCATTGTAAAAAACATTTCCACAAATAAAAAGCTTGAGATTAAAGAATATCCTTTTACAACAAAAAAATTGAATATGGGACATTTAGAAATTGAAAAAAGATTTCATAAAATCAAAATACAATGTTTAGATACTCCGGGGATTTTAGATCGCCCAATGACTAAAAGAAATAGTATAGAATTGCAGGCAATTTTAGCATTAAGATTAATATCTGATTTAATTCTTTTTGTATTTGATCCAACTCCAGCATCTGGATATCGTGTTGAATCTCAAATTGAATTATATAATGAAATTAGACATAATTTTTCAAAAGAAAGGCAAATCGAGATTATTATTATATTCAATAAAATGGATTTAGCTAAAGACTCTGAAATAAATTTTCTTAAAGAAAATTTAGACATCAATGATAGTCAATTTTATCTAACAAATGCCCTTACCGGGGAAAATTTAGATAAATTGATTATTGATTTAAAAGAAAGATATAGGGGTAATGAATAATATTCATTCTGGGGTTAGATATTGGAGGAGCAAATATTAAAGCTAGTCTAATACTCTTCAAAAATAAAAAAATTATAAAATCCTTTTCATACATTGAATATTTTCCGTTCTGGGAAAAAGCAATTAAAGAAATCCCAGAAATGCTAGCAAGAGTAGTGGTAAATTTAGTTGATTATAATAGCTTTAAACTTGATAGTATTGATTATATAGCAATTACTATTACTGCTGAACTTTCAGACGCATTTCAAACAAAGAAAGACGGAATAATAACAATTCTAAATGCCCTTGAGAAATTATTTAATAAAGATAAATTGAGATTCATTACCAATACATGTAAATTCATTAATTATGAAACAGCTAAATCTGACTACTTTTCAATCGCAGCAGCTAATTGGGCATCATCAGCCTTATTTTTAGGAGAATTTATTTCAGATTGTATTTTAATTGATGCAGGTTCAACAACTATTGATATTATACCTATTTTAAATTCAATTCCGGTACCAAAGGGAAAAGATGATATTTCTCGTTTAATAAATCACGAGTTAATTTATACAGGAGGTTTAAGAGCTACGATACCTTCTATAACCCATCATGTTCCTTATAAACAGAACAAGATACGAGTTTCATTTGAAAAATTTGCTCTAATCTCTGATGTTCACAGAATCTTGAACAATATTTCAGAGGAAGAATATATTAATGATACTGCAGATAATCGTTCTAAATCTATAGAAAATTGTTATGCTAGACTTTCTAGGGTTATTTGCATGGATATTGAAACAATTACAAGGGAAGATTTAGACTTAATAGTTAATTTTATTTATCAAAAGCAATTAAATATTATTACAAGAGAGATTAGAGCTTTTATGGATAATCTTACTATAAGAATCAAGGAATTTAATGAAAATCCTAAATTTGTAATAACTGGGTTATCTGCTGATTTTCTAATAAGAAAACCACTTCAAGATTTAGGATTTACTAATATTTTGAAATATGATAGTTTAACAAAAATTCCTAACAATATTAACTCCTCAGCTCTTGCTGTTGCTGGAGCTTTAAATAATCAAATACAAAACATCCAAAAAAGAAAATGAATGATAAGACTGCTATTTTTAAGATTGGAGGAAAAATTTTAGAAGATTTTGATAATTTGAAATCTGCAATTTCTCAATTGAAACAATTGTATGATGAAACTTTAATTGATAAAATAATCTTAATTCCTGGAGGTGGCTTGTTTGCCAACTTTATTCGTAAAATATATAGTGAATTAAAATTTACAGAAGAAATTGCTCATTGGATGGGAATTATTTCTATGAACTATAATGGATTGGAGTTAAATAAGAAATTCCCTCACATACAAGTTATCGAAAATTATGCTAAATTAAAAGAAAACAAAAAAATTTTCTGTGTATTTTTGCCTTATGAGTTTTTAAAAGAAAATGACAAATTACCACATAGTTGGGAAGTTACTTCTGATTCGATATCATTATATATAGCGAAAGAACTCGGATTAAATAAATGCTTTTTTATTAAAGACGTTGATGGTATCTTAAATAATCAAAATCAGGTTATTAAAGAGATTTCTACTGCAGAATTCAACAATATGAAGGAATCAGGCAAATTAGCAGATTCTCTGTCTAAAAATGAACTATTAAAGGAAATGACAACACCAATTGATCCTTATGTGACAACTCTGATTGACAAATACAAAATTGCTTGTATTATTTTAAATGGAACTATAGGTTCCCCTAGAATCTTAAATTACTTCAAGTCAACTAAACCAGAAGATAAAACCTACACAAAAATCATTTAAAAAACTATTCAAGCTAATTACATTAGGTTTAGTGATAAATTTGTTAAAATTTATGAGTAAAATTAAAGTTTTAATTAAGTTGAACTTAAATTATTATTAATATAATAATTATTTTCAATAAACTCAAGTGTGAAATCAAAATGGATATTGAAGAGATGAAAAAAAATGCTCAATTTCTAATTGACAATATAAAAGGAATGGATATTCCCGGTTCAACGACATTAAATATTAGGTATAAAAATATGGTCAATTTTGCTAAAGTTTATGGAATAACCGATCCAAAATATATTGGACCAGAAGAAGAGGGAGTTGTTGCATGTCATGCATTTGCAAATTTTTATACAATCAAAGCGATATACAAACTACTTTTAGGGTTTAAGTTAAATCAAGATGGCAGAGAACGAGGACTTGCGCTTGATCTAGGCAAATTATTACACGCAGGGAATCGTTATAACTGGGAAGGCTGTGTTGATGTTAAACCTGGGGATAAACTAACAGTAACGGGAAAATGTATTGATGCAAGGTTAGTAGAAAAAAATATGATGTTTTTTACGGATTTCTTAGTAAATGTTAAAAATCAAAATAATGAACCAGTTTGTAATATTACTATCTCCGCTGGTTTTCGTAAAGGAGGCTATTAAAATGGTTAAAGTTTCAGATCTTAAAGTTGGACAGGTCTTAAAAAATGAATTTGAGGGAATTACCCGGGATCTATTAAAACAATACGCAAAAGCATCGGGAGACACAAATCCTATTCATACTAATGATGTAGTAGCTGAAAGAGCAGGGCTTAAAGGTGTTATTGCCCATGGCTTACTTAGTTTCGGCTTCATTTCAAAATTATTGGAAGATTTCCTCGAACACGGAAAATTTGGAATCTTAATTGATATAAGTGTACAAATGAGAGGAATGGTGAGGGTTTCAGACCTTTTAATCACCGAAGCTACAATTAAAAAGATTGAGGGCAAAAGAGTGCATTTTGACGTAAACCAGACAACAATAACTAATGTTGATATAAAAGATAAAGATGGAAATATCATAAAACAATTTGAAGCTGGTGAAAGAGACTACATCTCTGAACAAGATATTGAAAGAGGTTTAGTAAAAACTAAAGAAGTACCTGAAGGAATTCTAACTTATCGAGAAAGAATAGCAACTCCAGGAGAAGCTATTATTGAACTGTTTGAATAGAAATTAAAAAGTTCTTTAAAACTTTTAAAATCTTATTCTTTTTTTATGATTTTTTTAATTTCCATTTCAATTTCTTTTATTCCATTATTATCCTTTAATATTGAATTTTGAATTAATTTATTAGATGGTTTTATATATAGATTTATTCCTCGAACTATGTTTAAAGTTTATAGTACCTGTGAACTATCCACTATCCAATTCTGATATTTGAAATTTTTTTATACTTCACATAATTATTTTAAAAGATATTTATACTAGTTAATAGAAGAGATATTTGAAGGATTAAATTATAATAACATAATTTTACCTACCACTTTGACAACCCAAGAACCTTTAGATACCCAAGAACCCCTAGATACCGAAAAAATAGAAAGATTAATTCTAAATGGGTATAATGAAAAGGCTGCCGAGGAATTGTTCGGGATAGTAGAAAATTATGAAAACCACTCCGATAAAGAACTAATTTATCGAAGTCTTAGCCTATTGAATTTAATTTGTGATAAATCTCCTTTAATTTCTACAAGTGCAATTAAAATTATAAATCAATTTATAAACGATTCTGATTCTTGGATTAGATTGGTTTCACTAGAAATTTCATATCAAATAAGTTTATTTAGACCAAATCTCCTAATTGAATTACTTGATAAAATACGAGGACGTTTGTATGATCAAGACCCTTCTGTGAGAAGGTTAACTGTAAAAATTATAGGAAATCTAATTCTGTCTTTACATATAGATATTGGAGAGTTACAAGAAATAATTGAAGAATACACAGAAAAATTAATGGATAACGATTGGAAAGTAAAATTAAATGTAATAAAAACAATCCAAAAAATTTTAAATCAAGATTATACAAAAATTCGCAATTTAGAACCTTTATTATCAATGGTTATTATCAATTTAAGAGACGAAGATGATGACGTCGCAAGAGCAGCTGCAGAGCTTCTGAAAATTCATGGAACATATTTCTTGACAAAAGAGAAAATTCTTTATATACTGCTTAACCTTCTCTATAATGAGAGTAATAGAGTTAAGGAACTCATTATTTGGTTATTTGGAGAAATCGGTAAGGAAAAATCGTCAGAAATTATATCGATAATCCCAAAATTGATTAATTTATTAAAGGAGAAGGATTACCGAATTGAATTAAAAGTTATTGAAGCACTTGTAAATATTGCTGAAAACAATTTTGATCAAATTTGGGCAAATTTATTACATTCTTTATTAGAAGCAAGTGATTCCAATTATAGAAATTCATTAATAAACGCAATTTTTCATCTGAGTCGTAAAAATATTATTGAAATATTTCCCTATTTATTTGAAGAATTAGAAAATCCAACTGAAAATATTAGAGAAGGCATTGCATTAGTATTTAAACGCTTATTTGAAGAATACCAAATAGAAATTGAGAATGAAATCACTAAAATTTTGTATCAATTAGAATCCCGATTTTGGAGAGAAAGAAAGAAAACTATAATATTGTTACAAAATATATGTTTTATTTTAGAAAGTAAGAAGATTGCAGTCTGGATTACTATTGAATTAAACAATGCATTGAATATTGAAAAAGATCCTGAAGTTAAAAACGAAATTATTTACACTTTAAAAAATATTAAAGCAAACTTTAAAGATATCGATGTTATCATAGAAAGAATCAATAATGAATTATCAAAATTTCATAAGAGAATTATTGAATTTCAGAAAATACCTGCTCAATTTAGGGAAAAATTAAATTCCTATATTCAGAATTTCAAGTTTAATGATACAGAGATTCAATTAAACAGTAAATATAAAAAAATTCTCAAAAAAATAAAAAAATTTGATATTATCATTAAAAAATTTGATTATAAAAGATTAGCTTTTGAATTAATTGATGAGTGGGAAGAAACTAGAGTTCAAATTATTGAAGAATTAAGTATTATTAAAAGTTTCATCTCAGAAATTTGCGAAGAGAAAAAATCTGAATTTGCTTCAAGCTTGAAAGAAGAAATAAATAATCTAATTAATCGCATTGATGTATTGAAGGCAGAGTTTGAATACATAAAAGAAAAAAAGTTCGAGGTAGACTTTGAAGAAGATTTCTCAAATGTTGAACTTATCTATACTCAAGATGATAAACTTGTACATATAACGCAAATTAGAAAAAAATTGTTTAAATTGGACGGTGATATTCGAGAATTACTGATAGATAATGTTGAATTTAACGAAATTTTTAAAGATCTTCTGCAAAAGTGGGTCGAAACTAAAATTGAAATTCAAGAATATTTAAATGACCTAGATCGTCAAATTAAACTAATGAAAGATAAGCTTATTCATTATTTAACTCAGCCAGGAGTGGTTAGTGAAGATACAAGAGGTACTGAAATTAATGGAATTAGTAATGAATTAAGTTTTCAATTGCTCCAAGGGCATATACAATCTATTATTACTGAAAGAATTGAGGGCATGAAAAATTTTAATGAAGAGTTCACCAAATTAACTAATAAACTCGATGCTTTAATGAAGAAAAATGAATTTATAGATGCCCAAAGATTAATAGAGATAAATTCAACCCAAATCCAAAATTTTATAGAAGAATCTGAAAAACAAATTGAAGCAATTCTAGGAAGAGAAAAAATTTTTGAAGACAATAATGTTTTTAATCTATATATAAGACCATATCTTAACAAAATTAATGCCTCAAAAGAACTACTGATAAATCGATCAAAAAATTTCGTGAGAAAATCAAATAATAAGCTATATCTCAATCAAATTAAATATTATCTCAAAATGATTAATCCCATTAAGCTTGATCTACTTGGAAATTATGTTAAATTAGATCCCGAGCGATTAAAAGACTTGGTTCTTAAATATATAAGTAAGAATAAGCTGAATGCTAAAATTATAAATGAAAAACTCTTTTTCCAGCAGATTGAATCTGAAATTCCAGATTCAAGAGAAATTCTCTTTTTCAAAAATATAAAGACGATCGGAAATGAAATCTATCTTAATTTTAAGCTAACCAACCCCTCCAATTTTGACTTCAAAGATTTGCAGATATCTCTAAAAGTACCCTCCTATTTAAATTTTCAGCGTAAGGAAAGTTTCCCAAAATTCCTTCAAATTAACGGATTAAAACCAGGGAAAAACTTCCAGTTTAATTATGTACTTAAAGTAGATAAACAGAAAGAGCTTAAGAAAAACCTGTTTGACCCTTCGGCTGATGAAATTAAACTGGACTTACATTATAAGGACCAATTCGATATTGCTCGAAAAACTACAAAACACATTGATCTCTTCATCCCATAATTTTTAATAAAATATTTGATGTTTCATCCGATAAGGTTTTGTATTGAAAATATTTATAAAAAGATTCGATTTATCATAAATTTAAATAAATTATATAGAAAAAATTAATATATCCATCGATTCTCTTTAATTCTACTAGCAATAGTTATTAAAAATTATAGATTGAGGTGAACAATGCAAGAGTTAGCGAGTTATCGATTGACACTGCAAACGAAACTTTTTGGTTGAAACTGCAAATTGAGCTCAGAGAAATTAGATAAGCTTCTCAAAGGCGCTGGGTTAAAAGGAGATATTGAAGATTCTGCTATAATTCCTGTTCCAAACACTGATCTTGTTATGGTAAAAAATATAGACATATTCACTCCGATTATAGATGAACCAGAAACTATGGGAGAAATCGCCGCTGCCAACGTTACTAATGATGTTTTCGCGTTAAACGTTCCTGAAATATCTGGGATGCTTGTGTTCCTAGGACTAAAGAAAAATATGCCTATGTACATAGCAGAAGGGATATTAAAGGGAATAAAAAACTTCATGGAGAAAAAGATTCGCTCCAAAGTTCTTGGAGGTCATACAATTTACTCAGAATGGCCACTTATTGGAGGAGAAGCAAGCGGATTTGTGGCAAGGGACAAGCTTATCAAAAAAGATTTCGTAAAAGAAGGTGATAAATTAATTCTCACTAAACCAATTGGAAATCAAGCGATAATGGCAGCATATCGACTTCAGAAAAACAATCCTGACCTCCTGGAGAATTTTACTATGAATAAACTCGATGATTCTATAGATTTAGCTGTGAAACTAATGATAACACCTCTCCGAGATGTTGTTAAAGCAATACATTCTTACAATGATGTATCTTTCATTCATTCAATGACAGATATTAGTGGATTTGGACTTGCTGGGCATCTTAGTGAAATGCTTCAAAATTCACATCTCTCAGCAATCATTGAAAAAATCCCTAGTATTAGACTGACAAGCGAATTAGCCTATGAATTTGGATACAAATATGACGAATGTGAGATGCCTGAAACAGCTGGAGGGCTTTTACTCGCTGTAGATCCTTCTAGAGTTGAGGAGCTTTCAGAAAAGCTTAATTCTGAGTACGGTGTGAAAAACTGGATTATCGGTGCGATTGATAACATAAAAAGACCTAAATTTGTTCGCGTTTCTGAAAATGTTGAGCATATTGAAATTACTAAAATCTAAAGATGTCAATGAAATAAGCATAAACACACTATTGTGAGCGCTTATGGAGAATTCTGTAGCACAACAGCATCGAAAAAAATTGTTTGTTTTTATTTCTTATTTTTAGTTTTACGAGATTTATTTATTGATAAAATTGATAAATAATATCGAAAATTTTTATTAATTAGTAAGATTTGATTCATTAACTGACATCTAACTAAAATAATAAAAAATCATAAAAAGCTGAGGTGTATGAATAAAGAGTTAGATTATCGATTAACCAAAGACGTAAAGATACACGGTTGATCATGTAAACTCGAACAAAACGATTTATATAATTTATTAACAAAAGTAGGTTTAACTGGAGATATCGAAGACGCTGCTATTATTCCCATACCCGAAAGTGATTTAGTTCTTGTTAAAAATATTGATGTTTTCACCCCAATTATAGATGAACCTGAATTAGCAGGTGAAATTGCTGCGTGTAATGTCACGAATGATATTTTTGCGATGAATGTTCCCGAGATATCAGGTATGCTTGTTTTTCTTGCAATAAGTAAAAGAACTCCACTAGATGTCGCTGAAGGAATTCTAAAAGGAATAAAATACTTTATGGAGGAAAAGATAAATTCCAAAGTGGTTGGTGGACACACAATCTATAGTGAATGGCCATTAATTGGTGGAGAAGCTTCCGGATATGCACATAAAGATGCTATTATTCAAAAACAAGGTGTTAGAAAAGGAGATAAATTGATTTTAACGAAACCAATTGGATTACAAGCGATAATGGCATCATATAGGATTCTTAAGGACTTTCCAGAAATGTTAGAGCAATATTCAAATAAAGAACTTCTAAAGTCAATTGATCTTGCAATAAAAATCATGACAACTTCTAATCAGAATGTTGTTAAAACAATACATTCCTATAATGATTTCTCATTTATTCATGCATTAACTGATATCACCGGATTTGGCTTATCCGGTCATACTGTTGAATTACTTCAGAATTCTGATTTATCTGCATTAATTGATACCGTTCCATCGATTAAATTGTCTGAAGAGTTGTCTCATGAGTTAGGATATGCTTTTGATGATTGTCAATGCCACGAGACAGCGGGGGGGATGCTAATTGCTGTAGATCCTACTAAAGTAGAAGACTTTACATCTGCGCTTACAAGTAATAAAATCTCTAATTGGATTGTCGGAAAAATAGATCAAACTCAATCAGGACATGTCAGAATTTCAGAAAATGTACAAAATATTGAAATTACAAAACTCTAAAGATGTTAATGATATAAGCTTAAACATTTTAAATGGTTGCTTATTGAAAATTCCACTTGCGAAGTGGCGTCAAAAATTAGATTATTCTCTTTCTTTTAAGGAATATCCTCTATATATCTTATAAATTGCCAACAACAGAAATACTAAGCTTGTAACATTGAGCCCCATAAACAAAAGATTAACGAGGAAGAAAATGTTACTTATAATTTCCATAGTAAGACCTAATACACTCAAATTATAACTTAAAAAGGGAACATCTATGGCTAAATAGATAATGTTTGGTACAATCGAAAAAATTGCAGAGATCATAAAGAAAAGCCCATATTTAGATGAATTTTTTTTATAGATGAGATACCCAAAAATGAATATCGCGATATCGAAGCATAAATAGATGCATATCGGCAGGTAAGGCATAATATCTCTAAGAAGTATAGATTGAAATATCATTTCTTTCTCTTTTAAATTGTAATTAATTTAAATTAACCATTCATAGTATATACATTAATTTTGATGGAGCATTAAATTTAGGATATTTTCTTAAATAATAATCCATCCTCTGTTATTGTATGCTTAAGGATCCTAGTTGAATTAACTAATCTAAATCCTTTTTTTTCTACCAAATTTTTAACATAATCACTTTTTAATGGGACTTCATCAGAGAAAATCCATAATTTCAATAATTCTGCAACTTTTCTAATCACTTTATAAGTTTTTGTTGGAGTGGGATAAAAAAGTAGTAAATAACCTCCTTTTTTTACATAATTTGTATGGATACTAATAATCTTATTTAAATTATTTCCCTGAAAGTGCTCAATTAATCCTTGAGAGTGAACAAGATCGTACTTGCCTTCCTTTTTTAAGTTCATAACATCATCATTTATCAATTCAACCTTGTATTTCTTAAATCTTTTTTTTGAAGCAACCAGAGCACCTTTATTAGAATCTACTAAAGTTACTTTGGATACCTTATATTCTTGTGTTAAATTATAACTATTATATCCTGTACCAGAACCTAATTCCATAATCTTAATGTCGTTGTTTAAATTAGATTTATTTAATAATTTCTTATAACCATTCCATACAGATTTTAAAAATAATTTTGTAATAAAGGAATCTTTAAATGAATATTTATTCCAATCTGTCTTTACTAAAGCCATACATATTTTTAAAAAAAAAAGGTATTATAAATTTTTTTATTGCAGGCAAAGGATATCTTTTTAAAAAACTCATCATATAAAATTAAAATGGATGTTGCAATATTTTCAGACACATTCATGCCCTGTACAAACGGTGTCGTGAATACGGTATGGAGTATATCAAAGGGACTTAAAAAAGCAGGCAATTCTGTTCATGTTTTTGCATTATCAGATAAAGATTCTGATGAAGTAATTGAAGGCGTTATAGTTCATAAATTCCAAGGACGTATTTTTAGGTATTATGAAGATTACAGGATGAGATATATGATACCCATTAGAAGAATATTTAAAATAGCTAAAAAAGTAAATTTTGATGTAATACATTCAAATTCACATTTATCAATGGGATTTTGTGCATTACTATTAAGCAGATTAAAGAAAATTCCATTAATTACTACATTTCATACATTAATCCCTCAATATTTAGAAATGTATACTGATTACTTAAAGGCAACATATTATGAAAAATCAAGAATTTTAAGATTTGCTTATAAATCCAAATTTATTGGGTTCATAAACAAAATTACTAACAAGCTAATCTGGTGGTGGCTTTCATATTATAATATTTGCACTTGGATAACTACTCCTAGTACTTTTTCTAAAAAGATTTTAATTAATAATGGTATTTATAAAGAAAAAATTTTGGTAGTTCCTAATCCTATAGACATAAGCACATATAAAAAGGCTAAGGAGAAGAATGAAATTCCTTTAATATTACATGCTGGCAGATTAAGCCCTGAAAAAAGAGTTGATATATTAATAAAAGCTTTAAAACATGTAAAAAGTGATTTTGAATGCATTATCACAAGTGAAGGATCCAACAGAGAACTTCTTCAAGAACTAGCAATAAAAGAAGGAGTTTCTAAAAAAGTTAAATTTACAGGAATGGTCAGTAAAAAGAAACTAACTGAGTATTATCATAAAGCAAATTTATTCGTTAGTCCTGCAATATATGATACTTTTAATAATTGTGTTGCAGAAGCATTAAGCCACAACACTCCTGTAATAGTTGACAAGAAATCAGGTGCTACTGATTTTGTTAAGCATGGAATAAATGGATTAATCGTTAAAAGTAGTAATCCAAAAGGATATGCATCACAAATTGACTTATTATTAAAAAAGAATGACTTTAAGAATATCTCAAATGGAATAAAAGATTATACAGATATTAATAATATAGTAGCTAAATTTGAGAGGATTTATACAAAGAAGAATAAAAAGAATAAAAAAGTGTTTTTCGATATTATAAAATATTTATTTTCAGGAGCATTTTTTTATTTTTTGTTAGCTTTAGGAGAAGTAGGTGTAGTACTG
This sequence comes from Promethearchaeota archaeon, assembly GCA_016839915.1. GTDB lineage: Archaea > Asgardarchaeota > Lokiarchaeia > Sigyniarchaeales > SOKP01 > Loki-b32. The sequence goes on along the minus strand of JAEOTH010000059.1, from coordinate 4,487 downwards.
CATAACGCAATTCATAAGTGATTTTTATGACATCTATTATGTATAAATTTCCAAATGTCTACAATTTATTTTTAAAGATAATTCATAGGAAAAAATTATCTGAAAGATATAAGTTTATATCAAAAATTATTGGAAAAAACAAGAGAGTATTAGATTTAGGATGTGGAACCTGTTTATTATTTAATTATTTAGATAAGTCATGTAGTTATCAAGGATGGGATCTAAATAAGAACTTCATTAATAAAAACAAAAATAACTTAAATGTTAAATTAAAAAATGTCTTTGATTATAAAGACTATCCAGAAAATGATGTTATAGTAATATCTGACTTATTGCATCATGTTGTACCTAGACATGATGAATTAATAAAAAAGGCAAAGAAAAAAACTAAGAAATTGATTATAATAGAACCAACAGTGGGCATTAACATAATTGGTACTAAAACCAAATTCTTAAAAATCGTTAATAAATTAATCGATAAAATATTATCTGATGATGATGGGATTAATTCCTTTGAAGATAGGAGTAAATGGTTTGAAAAAAAAGAAAGTGTCCATAAATTCTTCATGAAATTTAATCCAAAATTAATTAAAGAATTTGGACTTGACTATATTGTTGTTTTGGAATAATAAGAAACCTTTAAAATGGAAATTCATTTTTCTTAAAGTAAAATTTTTAAAAGTAAAGCCTAAAGCGTAAAATCATTAATAATACTATTTTCTCTCTCTTATCCTACCATTTAAACTTAAAATTATCTCTCTTATTTCGTCTAAAGCTCTTTCCGCAATTTCATCTCCATTTTCAATGTTAAAACCAGTTATTGAAATTTCTACTTCTAACGAAAGTCCAATTCTAGGATGGGTTTTAATCCATAGTTTAGGATATTTCTTTTCAAGTTTTGTTACATATGGAGCTATTTGGGATTCACCAATACCCATAAACAATAAGTTTTTTTCTACAAACTTTCCTCTCTTATCTTTTAAAATTGGCTTAATCACATTAAGAAAAATCGCTTTCATTTCTGCTGGGACGCCTGGTAGTACAAAAATAGATGTTTTACCTTCTTTTAATTCTACTCCCGGGGCAGTTCCTCTTATATTTGGGAGTGGTATCGATCCTTGAGGAAGATAACTCATTTTTTCTCTTTCTTTAGTCATGCCTTCAAGTTTAAGAATTCCTCTTTTAAACGCATGATCATATGCTCTCTTGATAGAATTATACGCGTGTTGATTTAACTCTAGTTCTCGATTTAAACCCTTTGCTATACCCACTAATGTCATGTCATCAAATGTGGGTCCAAGACCCCCTGTTATAATTAGCATGTCTGGCTTTCGTTCTAGAATGGTCTGTAATGTTCTAGAAATAACCCCAATGTCATCTTCTATGGTTGTAATCCTTTTTAATCTATGTCCATATTTTACTATTCTTTTTGCCATCCAATTAGAATTGGTGTCTTGAGTTTTTCCAATAAGAATTTCATTACCAATCATTAAGAGTTCAATAATCATAAAAAATCAGAAAAATTTCTTGTTATATTTAATTTTATTAAACTTGATATTTTTTAATTAATTTACTTAATTACCCTTAGATTTAAAAAAGTGTTATTTAAAAAGATGATAATTGAAATCGATGATGCAGGTACAGGAGATCTTGTCGGAGATGTTTTTATTGGCCTTCTAAGAAAAAGTAATGGACAAATTGTGTTCAAAACTTTACCTGTAGCATTTTTTAAAGGAGAAAATTGGATAAATAAAGAGCCATTAGAAAAAGTTGTAGAGCTTGTTAAAGATGGACTAAAAGAATTAAATTATCAGAAAGATACTGATGTAATTCATTTATGTAGAGGGAATATTTTTGATAATCTACGAAATTATTTCATAGAAGTAGGTATTAATTATGAAGATGCTATAGTTGAAGGTAAACTACAAGACGCTGTTGAAGGAAGACTAATTGAACATCTACGAAATGATTTGGGAGTAAGATCAAAGCATTTGACAAAGAAGTCAGGCGCAAAACGTTTTTTTGTCCTTTTCAATTGGGTTTGTTATGATTTTTATAAAAGAGAGAAATTTGTGAAATCAGGATTTAAAAAATGGAATACTGTTTGGCGGGATCGAGCAATTGAAAAATATAACAAATTAAAAAATTCTCAGAAGAGATAAAGCCTTTAATTTTACTTGTGGTTTGTAAACCATAAGCGACAGCAGAATTAGGATTATTTATAGCATTATACCACTCTTCAAGCCCTTTCTTGTTGGAGAGAACAACTAATTTAGATTTGTACCACAATTTTTACAGATTTTATCTGTACTCAAATTCTTATCATATCCACAAGCAAAGCATATCTTATTTTTTCCTCCTTTAAGTTGCTCAAAATCTGATCTATCTTGTGGTTTTAGGAATTCTTCTGATTTTTCTTGCTTGTTTGCCTTAAAATCGCTATCCAAAGCTTTATCAAGTTGTTTTTTGACAAAATCTTTATCATGCGGGGTGATTATTTCAAAGTCTTCTGAAGTTTCGATTTCTTTAAATCCTTTGGGCAGAATTTTAAGATCTGAATCTTCAATTATTTTTACTTTTGATACTTTCGTTTCACTAATATCTGATCCTTGAAGGTCGTTACTCTTATCTGGAATTACTACCTCTTGTGCTGTATCTTGTGGAGTTGCAATATTTTCTACATATATTTCTTCTTTAAATTGCTCTGATTTCAAGTTTTTTATATGTTCAAATATTCCCCTTGTTCGATTCATAAGCATGTTTCTGAATGATGCATCTAGTTTTTGATTTTTCGATAATCTAATTGTCATTTCGGAAATTTCTAACCATAGTTTTATAGCAGATTTAAAATCTCCATTTTTTTCAAATCTTTTTGCTGTTGCTATCCTGATTGCTAGCTCTTTATTAAATTGTGTAATATCCATGATGGAAATCTCATTTTTCTTCTTTAGGATACAACTTTAACAAATAAATTCTAACTATTAAATCTTTATTTGAAGTTTAATGCAAAATTTAATATTTGAAATCACTACTATTTATATAAGAATATGTAAGTTCTCTGTAAACACTAATTACTTAAAATCTAAAGGTTTATGTCAATTAATCCGTTTTCCTTAAATGAAATTAAGAATTTAAGAGAATCTATAGAAAAAAATGGATGGAAAATTGAGGCTAGAATTGATGACTATTTTCGATATAGTATTAAAAAGAAAAAATTAGTGCTTTTTACCATCAAATTTCCAATAACTTTCCCTATAAGGATTAATATACCTCTCGAAATTGTGAATTTCCGTCTAGCAGTAGCTTTTCAATTTTGGAATCTAAATCAAGATTCTTATGTTTTTATTCTTTATCTGATTAAAGCCTTAAGAAATTTAGGTTTATCATTGACATTAGAACATGACTTCCCTTTAGATGGAAAAAAACAACAACTTAGTGAATTGTTAAATTTAGTAATCCCAGAACTGATAAAAAATGAGAATGAAAGTACTTGGCTAAATCGTATAAGAATTTCACTGATGAACAAAAGAGATAAATTAAAAGATTATACCGAAAGAGAGTTAAGTAGTTTAATTAGTTCTCTACAAAATGTTGGACTAAAACCCAGCTTTAAAATACCTTGGGACTTGCGATATGGGATTCCTAAACTCCGAACCTCTGAAACCCTCTTTTTTTCAAATGAAGGAAAATATAATGAATTTTTTATTTTAGAGAAGGGCTATTTTACATATTTTAAAGACCTAGAGTACAATAAATTTTATCTCAGGAGTTTTTTTGATAGTTATACTCCATATGTATTAACAAAATTGTTTAGCGATATTCCCGAGTTTAAATTGAATACGTTTGTAGAACGGTGGGTTAAATTTTCACGTGAAATGCTAAATTCTTTAGTAGAAATTCTAAAAAGAAGAGAAGTCAACCTTACTGAATTTATTCAATTTCGTCCAGAAAAAGAACTCTCATATAATCCTCATAATTTCATTGAAGAACAAAACAATTTTCCTTTTCCTGCTTTAAATTATGAAAGTACAATCACAAAAGAATTGTTTAATATTAATAGTGATCTATTAAATACCCCTCCAACTAATTTTGAAGTAATAGAATCTATTAATCAATACACTGAAGTTGAAGAGTTAATTAAAAATTATCGATTTGAAGAAGCAGCTAAAGTCCTAAATGAATTATTAGTTGTTTTCAACAGGAATCAACAAAAAAAAGCTATTACATTAGTTTTGCTTAAATTAACAAAAATTGCTAAAATTTTAAATCATGATGACACTGCAATTAATTATTTGCAAAATGCATTGGGAGTTGCCAAATCAGGAGAAATCCCTATAGATTTGATTATTGAAGTTCATTATAAACTAGGGCTAATTTATTATAAAAAAAATAATTATGAAAAGGCATTCAATCATTTTAACATTATAATTAATTTTCTGAAAAATGAAGAAATATCATTTAATAAAGAAGAAATTTTAGGATTAGCT
>JAEOTH010000058.1 GCA_016839915.1 Promethearchaeota archaeon | reverse complement strand
TTTTTATATTAGTCTAAAATTTGAATAATTTTTATAAACTTAAGGGGCTGGTTGGCTTCATTGAATTGGTAAATATAGATATTTCCCTTTCCCGATGTCATTGAACACATACAGCTAACTACTCCCTAATTATTTAGAGAATTGGATACACTCATAGGAATTAAATATTTATTTTTATTTTATTATTTTAGGTATTGATGACAAGAAATACTGCAAAGATCTTGGATGATGATGAGGAGTTAGATCTTCTTGAATTTATGTTAGAAGCTTGTGGGCTAGACCCAACTGACTTTTTTTATAATGAGAGAGTCTTAACTAGGGAGAATTTGGAGAGGAATTACGAATTCTTAAATGCAATGGTGAAGGGTCGTTCTTTTCGAAGTTCTTCTTATTTTGTCATTGGTTATCTTATTCTCATTACTGGTGCTAGTTTATCTGATGATTTACGTCATAAGATACTAAGCAATACCAAGTGGGAAGATGAAATCGGTTGTTGGATTAGGAGAGAAGATGAAATTGAAAGACAGATTTATCTTAATGATTTTCATGAGAAAGTTCACAGACATACGTCAGGGCATAAGCTTCATCCTATAGCACTAAAATATTTTGATGGGAATCAAAATCTTTATGCTGATAATAAATTTGAGGTTATTATTGGTTTAGATGAATTACAAGAGATTTCTAATTCGAAAGATATCAATAGAATCCACCATATAATTTTACAAGGGGAAGGATTGACCACCATCCCAGATTCACTTTATAGATTTATTAATTTGGAATCATTGAGTTTAGAATTTAACCAAATTAAATATATTCCTGAAGATTTTTCTAGAATATCCTCTTTAAAGACTCTCTATTTAGATTATAACGATTTAACAATTTTTCCCGAAGTTTTGACAAGATTCCCATCCTTAGAGTTTTTATCGTTTGATAACAATTATATTACGACATTACCAGATTCTATTAAAAATTTTATTTCGTTAAAGGAATTATATATTAGGATGAATGATATCAATGAAATTCCTTCTTTTTTAAGCAATGTTAAGTTTAAAATTGAGTATAAGTTTTTTAACTACCCCTAAGTTTCTATAAAAACCTATCGTTTCTGAAAAATAAAGAAAAAATGCTTGAGATATTATTTAACTAAAGATTATAATATTCTTTTAATAAATTAGTTACCATTTTTTCATCTAAATTAAAAAGTTGAAAAAATAGTTGATCGATTGCTTTTTTTATGTGTTGCCTATCCTGATTTCTTAATGATCTAATAATCTCTTCCTTCCATTCGTTATATTTAGTGGAAGTAGGCAAATTAGCTGTAATTCTGTTCTCAATATAATCTTCTTTGTTATTCTTAATGTATTTGTCAGATTCTTCTATTAAATAACGAGAAAGTATTTTAATCAATTCAATAATAGATTTCTTCTCTTTATTTTTGAAATAAATTAGATTAGGTATCGGTAATCCTTGTTCAAGCTTAGTTTTACTTCTTTTAATAAAAAAGTTTTTAGCTTTATAAATGAAATAAACCAACCCGGAATTTAGGTAGGCGAGAATAAACAGGTAATCAATCTGTTCATCAGGGTGTTTTGGCCAAAAAAAATATGTGTCTGAAGTAGCATAGTATGACTTGTTCGAATAACCAAAAGTATTATCTGTTGATATAAATTTGAAAAAAATCTTCTCTACGTTATCATATAAAGGTTCAAGATCCGTTAACTTTTCTTTATTATTTACTTCAAATTGTCGGATGAAAGAACCTCTTCTGGGAAAATAAAAATCATCTGGATTTTCTTTGGCATTAATTAAAATATTTTTTAATTCTTTTTCGTATTGTCTGATATATTTGGAAAGAAGAGGGTATTTCATTTTAAGTAATAGGTTTCGGTCAAGACTAGATTGTGTTTCAAATTCATTTTTGGCAAAATAAATCGCATATCCTATATAATCATCTTGCTCGTATCCATACGCTTTAATTGATTTGCTTTTATATATTTTTTTAAGTCTAGATTTCTCAATTTCAGAGAGCATTAAAAATTCTCCATTTATGCGAATATAGAAATCATTATTCTTAATTTTTAAACCTAATCCCTCGTTTAATATGAAAATTGAATCTTTTATGAAAATTAATCCATTTCGAATTAAGAAATAATCTTTTAGGAAGGAGATTTTTCCATTAACCTTGCAATAGCCTTCAATTTTGTCTACTACAAATTTTACTGCTTTAGGATATATGAGATTCCAACTTTCATCGTTTCTTAAATCATCATTGGTTATTGCTGATGTAAATCTCTTAATATTACTTGAAAGCTTTTCAATGGTTAAATCATTGAAAACTACCTCAATTATGGGCTTAGTATTTTGATCGACCCCTTTATTTTCAAAAATCTGAATTATTTCAATATTTTTATTTTTTCGTTGAATTTTTTCTTGTTCAGTCTTTTTTTGTAATACAAAAATACAGTTATGCTGACCTCTAGCACTTTCAAATGGCTGTATATAAGATAGATCGATATATTGAAGGAAAAAACATTCCTTTAACACATGGGGTTTTAATAATTTAATACCAGTTTTCTTAGATTTTGTAATCCAGTAATTAGTTGTGATAAATGATAGAAGCCCCCCCGGCTTTAGTTTTTCTATTCCTAAATGAATAAAAAAGTAAAACAAATCCATATTACCTACAAAAAACTTCGCACAAAAAGGAAATTTCTTTATGTATTCCTGAAAAATTTCAGCATTATAATTTTGTCCCAAATAGGGAGGGTTCCCAATTATTATATCAAATTTATCATTTGGATTTGAGCCTAAAAAATTGTCAAATTTAAAGTTGATATTAGGATATGATTTCAAAAGAGTGTCTTTTAAATTATCATCCATTTCATAAGCAGTTATATTGGAGAAGTTATGTTCTAAGAGAAATTTCAAAAAAATCCCTTCTCCTACAGATGGCTCTAAGATTCTCAAAGTGGGAGGATCTTTATTAGATTTTGCGATAAAAGAAATTATGTTTTTAACCATAAATTCAGCAATATAACTTGGAGTAAAGATTTGCCCAATTGTCTTATCTCGTTTTGAATTAGTGTTTTTTAATACCATCTGATCTGATCTTAATATTAGAATAAGAGTCTAAATAGTTGATGGTTATATCTTTCAATATTATTAAAGATAAGAGATAAAAAATGTTTAAGAGAGAATTCAACTTTAATTATTATTTTGATGATGATGTTCCATTTTGATGTTTACTGGTTTTAAATTACCGATTGCCCAGCCGGTTACTTCATTAAGAGAAGGGTGAATCACCATTGAGTGATAAATAGGCATAAAAGAACCCGCTTCTGGACATATTCTTTCAACTTTCGGGAGGTCTTTTTTATCTTTATCTTCAGGTAAGCTACATGTAAAACCAGAATTCATCAAATATACGAATGGTTGTACTAAAAGAGCAGCGTGAGGACCAATTACATGTGCTCCTAATATTTTATAAGATTTATCTACAATCAGTTTTACAAATCCATCATCTTCTTGCCCAGTTTCGAAACCCATAGCAAATCCTTTTGCCACTGTTGAATAATTTTTCATTGCAACGTAAATCTCATAGCCTTTTTCAATAGCTTCTGCTTGTGTCATTCCAACATGCCCTATTTGTGGATATGTAAAAATTGCCCACGGAACTGCAGAATATTCGACAGATCTTTTTTGATCTTCCGGACCAAATATATTATTTGTACAAATTTCGGATTCATAATTTGCTTTATGCCTAAATTGATAAAGACCGTTGGCATCCCCAATACACCAAATATTCTTCTTAGTAGTCTCCAAATATTGGTTAGTCTTTATCCATCCCCTCTCATTTGTTTCAACTCCGGTATTTTCAACCGATAGTAGGTCTGCGTTTGAACGACGTCCTGCTGCAATAAGAATTTCTTCAGCCATTATTTCCTTTTCTTTACCAGTCTGCATATTTTTAACCAAGATGACTTTTTGGTTTTTCTTCTTATATGCTTTAACTGCCTTTTCATTTAACAAAACTTTCATATAATTACTGAAATTTTTTTCTAAGAATTGACTGATCTCAGGTTCTTCTGTTACAACTAATCTTGGAAGCATCTCCACTATAGTAACTTCAGTGCCGAATGCAGAAAAAATGTGAGCAAATTCTGCAGCTATTACCCCTCCACCAATTATTATAAGGCTGTTCCATGGCTTTTTTGGAAACCTATCTCCAAAGAAGTTTTCATTTGTTATATAGTTTAAATCTTCTATTCCCTGAATTGGGGGTATAAAAGATCTTGCCCCCGAGGCAATTACAAATCGCTCAGCTTTGAAATGCCCTAATTCTTTACTATTTTTAGAATCTTTCACTTTCATCTCATATGCTCCGACAAATTGTCCAACCCCCTTATACACTGTCAGATTCGGCACTGTTGATAGTCCTTGGTCCATTATTTTACTTTCATCGATTTGGGACCACATTCTTTCTGCTATTAATTCCCAATCAATATTTTCTATGTTAAATTTAATTCCAACTTTTTTAGCATGTTGAGCTTCTCGAATTAAATCAGCGGGATGGACCAAAACTTTAGAAGGAATACAACCACGAGTTAAGCATGTACCTCCCATTTTAGTGTCTTCGACAAGAGCACATTTCATTCCTAATTGAAGTCCAGTATTTAAAACATTTAATCCAACTCCACTTCCAATCACAACTAAGTCATAAGATTCCATAATTTCATTTTTATCTATATCGTTTTTAAAGTTTTTATTAATAATTTAAAGGATAATATTGAAAGTATTGATAAAGATAAATTTCGAATAAAAAGATTTTTCCTTGAAAATTAAGGATTAGCAGGAATTAAAACTATAAAATTACTTCCCAGTTTATACTCACCTTTGACTCTATCCTCAACCCAAATATCACCATGATAAAGATCTATTATTCTTTTCACAAGAGATAATCCAAGACCCATTCCTTTACTTTTTTGTGATATTCCCGTTCCTCTTTCAAAAATAGTTTTTTTACGATGATCAGAAATACCAACTCCGTTATCTTTAAATTCCATTTTAAAATAATTTTTATCACCTTTTTCTTCTTTACTAATATCAATTGTTATCTCGATTTTAGATTTATTATTATGTCTGACAGCATTGATCAAAAGGTTTTCAAATACATCTAATAAAAGGTTATTTGCATATACATAACTTCTTTTAGTGGGAATATTGAGTTGAATTTTTATCTTTCTTGTTTGAAAACTAGAATGTAGAAATTCAATAGCATTATTCAACACTTGATTTGCATCCTTCTTTTCTAAAAAAATTTCAGAATCGTCGAGTTCAGTTATTTTTCTTACATTTGAGATTAATTTTTTTGCTCTTTTAACTTGTTCATCTACAATATCAAATAATTCCTTTATTGTATGGAACTTTTCAGGATTATTCAAATACAGAGAGCTAAGTTCAACTGAGGAACTAATATTTTGAAGGATATTATTGATATCATGAGCAAATATATCTCTATAAAGATTTGCTTGATAATAGGATTTTCGATATTTTTCCTCAGATTTTTTTATCTTTTGCTCAGCAGTTTTTTTCTCAGTGATATTTAGAGTCGATTCAACAACCCCAATAATATTATTATCTTGATCCCTAACTGGATAGCCTGCTACATACCAAATTCTCCCATCTGGAGTATTCATTTCATTAATTGCTGGTTTATTAGTTTTCAGTGATATTACTATAGGGCAACCATCGCATGGATCGTCTCGAGTATTCCATACTTGATAGCATTTGCGTCCAATCAATTGTTCCGGCTTAGAATTTACAGAATCAGCAGCAGCTTTATTTACATATATTATTGTATTATCTACAGTTTGATAGACTATATGTTCTAATAGGCTTTCTAGGATAGCAGATTTTTCACTTTCAGATTCCTGTAATTTTCTAGTTCTTTCTTCAACAATATTTCTTAACTCCTTATTTAACTCTTCTAATTCTAGTTCTGTTTTTCTACGCTTTAGAGCATTTCCTATAATATCAGAAGTTATTTTTAGAAGGTTTAAATCATCTTCCCTCCATTTTTTTGAAATTTTTACATTATCAAATCCAATAAAACCTGAAATTTTTTGTCCTATTTTGATAGGCAGAAAAAGTAAAGACTTAATCTTCTCTCTTAAAAATTCTTCTTTTTCTGAAGAAGCTTCAGGAGGTAAACTCTCAATTTCATCAATATTTAAAATCTCACCTTTCTTAAGCTTACTTGTTGACCAAGGGAATACTTCCATTGGCAAGTTTTGAAGTTCTTCAATTTGTGAAGTAACACCGTCAGTACACCATTCGTGTGTATTACTCATTGTTTTATTATCTTCATTAAAAATGAATAAATAACTTCTGCTTGATTGACTGTAATTTCCTATTTTTCTAAGTGTAAAATTTATTACATCATCTATAATTTTAGGATTGACAAATAGCGAAGATATAGTAGAAATTGTTTTTTCAAACTCTACTCTCTTTTTGAAGTTTTCTTGTGCTTCAATAAGTTCTGTTTGTGTTTCGAAAATAGTAACGACTTTTTCTGAAGGTAATTTGTATATATACATTTTAGTCCACCCATAAACCCTATCATCTTGATACTTTGCAGTTGGAGAATGTTCTGACTTGCCTGTTTTCCAGACTCTACGTAAAGCATCAATAAAACCGAATTCATCTACATTTGGGAAAATATCTATAACATTTTTCCCAATTACATTTTCTCTGGTAATCTCACAAATAGTTAATCCCGCTTTATTCATCTCTCTAATAATAAAACTTCCACCATTATCTTTTGTTTCGTATATTCCCACGCCAATATTTATATTTTCAAAAAGTTCCCTAAATATTTGTTCAGTTTGATAAAGTTCTGAATCAATCAATTAAATTTACCTTTTAAATTTTAAATTATTAATCGAATCTTCTATTGTCTTGATAATAGACACAAGATTTATGAAATCCATTCTTTTCTATTACTTGAAACACATAAATAGTCTACTTATTCTATATAAATTTATGCGACAAAATCTTGATTTTAAGGATTCTCAGTTGAATCTCATATGATATAATTTAAATAATAAAAATAAAAAAAAATAATATTGTTTACAACAGTGAGGGTAAGATTTTTGCAAGAGGTACAGCCAATCCTCCAAGGAGACTTCCAATGGAGCTCAATTTTTTAAGATAATCTTTAATATTCTTTGTTACTTTCACTGCACGTGTCTTCCCCTCTATAATTGTTCCATCTTCAGAGAGTAAGAAAATCTGAATGGTCTGTTCCCCGGTTTCTCTAGGTTCTAATGTTAACCAGGTTGTGTCTCCGTTTTCTAACATTGTTGATAAAACACCAGCAATATCTCTACCCTCAGATGATATTAAAGGAATAGGGGAATTAGGAATCATAAAAGTACCTCTTCCTTCTACTTCAATATCGAGTTTTAATCTTTTTGGTTCAAATCCAGGGGCATTAATCTTAATTATGTATTTCTTAGCTTCAGGTGAATTATTATATAAAAAGCAAAATATATTCAATTCTGCATTGAGATAAACGACTTCTTGAGCTGATGAATCCATATAGATTGGATCTCTTGATAGACGTTCTATGTTATCAGCTAGTTCTAGTTGCAGTCTGTCTATTATATCGAAAAACCCAGGATTAAACTTCTTGACATAATTAAATAATTTATAGATATCATTCATAGAGAAATACCATCTTTCTTCCATGAATATGCCTTTTTCAACATCGAAATTATCTGAATCCACGTTAAGTACTTCTCTTAACTCTTGAATTAACTGATCTTTTGAAAGAACTTCTTGAAATTTGAGATAATAAAGAAATAGCAGCTTCTCAATTGCGAATGTAATGGGTAGTTCATCAGGTTCCTCTGTAATTATTTTCTGAATAAAAGCAGGAGTCAAAATTTTGGTTAGCTCGGCTAAATATTCATCCCATTTAAGAAATGTCACCGGATCTAAGTGATTTGAAAGAATTTCAGCGAAAAAATTGTCTAGAAAAATTTGGTGGGTAGTTGGTTTGTAGAAATCCTGTAAACCATTTACATCATGGATATTAAGATTTAGACTACGAATCAATATAGCTAAACCAAATCCTATCAATGCAAAACCTGCTGCTGCAAATCCTAAAATATCTTCAATTCCTAATAGCATTACTAAAAATAATACTAGTGCAACAAAACAAATTAAAGAGATAATTTTTAGTAAATTAGTTACTCTTTTAACGTTATTAGCTAATAAATCAAACCCATCAAGACTATCTATTGGTCGCCCTCTTTTTCTTTCAAAATTTAAACGCATTTTAAGTGAGGATTCTGTAGAATTTGCTCCTAGTAATAACATAACTGAATTGAAAAAATAGATCGCCAAAATCACATAAAAGATAATTTTTAAAGGAGTATCAAGGGGAGCAAATAGTGTGAGTATAGTTATAACTACAAGTACAATAGGAAGAGTGAAAAGCAATAATTTTCCAACCTTGGACATATAGCTTATCATTTTCCCTTGAAACTTTTCTTTTTTAAGAATTTTCACTAAATCTTTTTCTAAATGTCTTTCCATTTTATTTATCATCTTAATATTTTGTTTTATGTTTCAAAATTATGTAATTACAATAATAACACTAGTTATATAAAATATTTTTGTATAGCTCTTTAAGCATGAAGATACATACAAATTATCAATTTCATTATTTTATAGCATATATATATTCTCAAGAGAATACACTTATTTATTGAAAAAGAAAGAATGATTTGAAAATAATATGATAGCAAATGTAGGATCAGGCGAGGATAGGAAGAAGAAATCTGTTATTGATGAAGATGAGATTTTTAAATCTTTAAATCATCAGGTAAGAAGGAATATTGTAAAATTTTTTGGAGAAGAACCCTTATCATTTACAGAAATTAAAAATAAAATAGGTCATATTGATAGTCCAACCCTTTCTTATCATCTTAAAAGCTTACAACCATTATTAATGCAAAGAGAAAATAAATATGAACTTTCTGAAATTGGTGAAGCTGCGTTTAATTTATTAAGTAAAACTGATGAGACGGTTAGGATTTCACGTTATAAACGGAAATTCCTATATGCTTATTATATTACTGTAATTTGCTGGATAAGTGCATCTACACTTATTCCTTTTATAATAACAGCTAATATTGGGTTTTTTACAGCCGTATTTGTCAATATTGTGATTAGTATTATTTCTACAATAAATTATATAATAGTATGGAACTTAAGAAAAAATTATTAGATTTTTTAAAATTATTCTGTAATTTTGGCAGAAATTGATTACTGAATTGGATAATTGATTGATTAAAATTTAGTAAAAAAATTTTTACTAAAAATTTCTTCACTTTGATATTAAAATTATAAGATTGATAATATTCAATTAAATAAAATAGTGTTTTGATAGATTAATGAAATTTGTTAAAAAATTGGACTCCTATTTTTTTAAAATATCTTTGTTAGTCAATAAAGTAATTATAATAATAATGAAAAAAAAAATGGATTGAAATTATGAGTATAAGTAAAGATCAAATAGCGATACAAATAAAAGATCTTAAGAAACATTTTAAAGAAGTTAAAGCAGTAGATGGTGTGTCCTTAGATATTAAAAAAGGTGAACTATATAGCATTCTTGGACCTAATGGTGCTGGAAAAACCACATTAGTAAAAATGTTAACTACTGTTTTGACTCCTACTGCAGGCGATGCTAAGGTCAATGGGCATAGTATCTTAACTGGAAAAAATGAGATAGTTAAGAAAATTGGAGTGTGTCCACAGGTCATAACAATTTATGATGCCTTGCGAGCTGAAGAAAATGTTGAGTTTGTGGCAGCTATGCATGGAATGCCTCGTAAAGAAGCAAAAGAGAAAACAAGAAAACTATTGGAAGATTTTGGAATAGCAGGAAGAAAAGACTGGTCTAAACACTTTTCAGGTGGCATGCAAAGACGTTTGAATCTCGCGATGTCTTTAATATTCAAACCAGAAATTTTGTTTCTTGATGAACCTACCGCGGGTCTTGATCCTCAAGCAAGGCGTCTTGTATGGGATTTCATTCGGGATATGAAAAATAAGGACATTACGGTTATTTTAATGACACATGATATGGTTGAGGCTGATTCTTTAAGTGATCGAGTAGCTATAATTGACAATGGAAAAATAATCGCTGAGGGAACTCCAACTGAATTAAAAGAGAAACATGGTAGCGATAATTCATTAGAAATTTCCTTTCTTGAACAAGAAGACCTTAATTTAGTGAAAAAAAATATACAAACTATTCCATTTGTTGTAAATTCGAGTGAAATTCACAGGAAGGATAGGAAAACTTTATTAATTTCTTTTCGTGGCGGATTAAAAAACCTGGTGAGACTTTTACAACAAGGGTTCATTGAAAATATTGAAGAGGTGGAAAATATGAAGTTTAGGCAAAACTCACTTGAAGATGTATTTTTAAATTTAACAGGAAGGAGGTTGAGAGATTAAAATGAATTTTTTAGAAAGCAAGCCTATTCAGATAGCGATTAAAAATATTAAAGATAAGATACGTCATTGGCAATATATGGTCTTCACTCTAGGATTTGCAATCATGTTTACATTGATGTTCTACTTTTTTCTAGGTCGTGAGGAATTTCAATATGGTTTTCCCGGAATGATCATATATACAACAGCAGCAGGTACAACCAGTGCAGCTGTATCTTTTGCCGTTGATAAGACCTCTGGTATGCTTGAACGATTAGACACAATGCCTACGGGAAGAAAAAACCTATTTTTAGGAGCATTATTATCAGAAACTTTTATGATTTCACTTCAAATTCTCATAATGTTTATACTTGGATATGGTATCCTCCAAGTCCCATATAAAGGCATTTTCGAATTATTTATTGGGTTCTTTATTGCGGTTTTATTTGGTATTTCATCAGTTGGAATAGGTATTATCATTTCAGGCATAGCAAAAACTCCTGAAATAGCGAATGCTATTTCATTATTCTATTACATGCCAATTTTGTTTCTCTCGGGAAGTTTATGGCCATTTGAAAGCCCAATTGTATTTTTTACACCTCCTTTTTGGGCAAAGCAAATTTTTCTTCAAATAACGGTAGTGGGTGATGGATTACTTGATCCTTTATATAGTAGTTCATTTATCGGCCCAGGTGGAACTGCTGAACCAATTCTTATACCTATATGGGGAGGAATTTTAATTGTTTGTGCCTTTGCACTCTTCTTTATAGTTCTTGGTATTATTATATTCCAAAAGAAAACTAAATTCTAATTTTCTAATTTATTCTTTTTTTTATTAAGCTCAAATCTCACCAGTTCTGATCATGAACCAATTCACGATATTTGTCTTAGGAATAATAATTTCTTCAAGTCTATAAAAACCAAAATGCTCATATAATATTACATTTCTCTCTAAATTAGTTTCTAACCAAATCGGTAAAATTTTTTCATCTATTCGCTTTAACATACTGGCAAAACCTTTTCCTTGATGCTTTGGATCAACACCAGTATGGGACTTTCATATAGATATTTCGAATAGAATCGTTAACTGCTTGAAAAAATGTGATTTTTTTTAATTCCAAATTTAAATGGAAAATTAATTCTTCCATTTTTAATATATTTCCAATAGGAAAGATTTACTGAAGATTAGCAAATCTTTTATCTACCTCAGGAATTTGCCAACGGATTACTGGATCATTCTGAAAAGCTCTAGATAGTACGTAAGAAGCAGGTTTTATATGTCCTTTTGCATCGTTTTATATGCTCTTTATCATATTAATTTCGGAAAATACAAAACTTCTCAAAGTTTTTCTTAATAAAATAAGAATATCAAATGAATTAACATTGTCTAGTTTTAAATTTGAATTAAATAAAATTAATGGAGTCTATCAAATAAAAATACCTGTTCCCTTCCCTGTGAAATATGTATGTGTTTATTTATTTAAACTTCGAGGAAAGTATATCCTTATAGATGCTGGTTTAAATATGGGAAATTGGAAGAAAAAATTATTCTCTGCTTTTGAAGACATGAACATTTCAATTCAAGATATTGATTATTGCATCATCACACATATTCATATAGATCATATAGGTTTAGTTAAAATACTTAAACAGAAAAATCCTAAGCTTAAAATCTTAATGCATGATATTACTCATGATCTATTAAAATGGGAGACTAATGATGAGCAACTAAAAGAATTAGAACAAGAAGCCAGATTAACAGCAAACCAATTGATACATTATGGATTAAATGAAGAACAAGGAAATAGAATTGTTCAGTTTTTTACATATTGGCCAAAATTTTTAGAGTATCAAAAACCGGATATTATAGTACACGGTGAAGATATTTTATTTGATAGAATAGAAATAATTTGGACTCCAGGACATAGCTTTGGTCATATTTGTATTTTTGATAAGGAAAATAAGTATCTTTTCTCTGGGGATCATATTTTGAGTCGAATTACACCTCACATAGGGAATTTCATAATTCCTTCTGATATGGCAGAAAAATACAAGGATCAAGATTTTAATAATATTTTAAAGCATTATTTAGCCTCATTAGATAAAATAGACATGTTAAATCCAAAAATAATTTTCCCCGCACACCAAGAGATAATTTACAATCCCCATGAACGAATTCAACAAATTAAAGAACATCATCAAAATAGATTAACAGAAATTTCAAGATTAATCAAAGGTAATCCTATGACTGCTTTTAGAATATCTCAAATCCATTTTGGAGAAGATTTAGACGAAATGAATTCTTATATGGCACTAAGCGAAGTATTAGGACATCTCTTTTATCTTGAAGCAGAAGATGAAGTAAAAAAAATTGAAAGAAATGGAAAACTTTTATATTATTGTTAGTTTTAAGTGAAGAATATGATAGAATGGATTAATTTTTCAATCCTAATTATATCAACTATACTAATGGCATTTTTTTATATTAAAAGTGTAGGTCCAGCAAAACTAGAACAAAAAATAGGTGAAAAAGCATATAAGAGATGTGGAAATTATCGAATTATTGCCAGTGTTTTTGAACTAATTACTGCTGTTAATTTTATTCTATATTTCTTTTTTCCTCTCCCAATTCCAATTCCTCAATTTTTTATTTGGGATTATTGGATCTCTGTTATTCTCAGTTTAATTATTCTCATCCCGTGTCTATATATTATGCTTAAAGGAGTAAAAGATGCTGGAAGAGAGGCTCTTTTCCCCGATAAAAAGCATACTCTATATGGTGGAATATATAAAAAAATTCGACATCCTCAAGCTCTTGGTGAAGTGTTTATTTGGTGGGTTGTTGCTTTACTTTTAAATTCTCCGTTTCTTTTTCTATTTTCTATTGTTTGGTTTCCAATATTTTATTGGTTTTGTAAAGCGGAAGAGAAAGATTTAGAGATTCGATATGGTAAAGCTTTTTTAGATTATAAAAAACGAACAGGAATGTTTTTTCCAAAGAGAAAACCCTAAAAATTTTACATTAATGGGAAAAATTATACCTCAATTATTTTAAATGATTCTTTCTCGTATAAAGACATATCCAATATTATAACCAAAAATTGAGATGTTTTATATTGAATAAAAGAGAGATTTTTACTATCCTAAGTATTTTAGTATTAAGTATAAATATACCATTTACCCTAGTTGATGGGATTGGAAATTACGAAGAAGATATTGAATCTGGTTGGACTATTTTAATTTATTTTGCAGCAGATAATGATCTTGAAGATAAAATTGAAAATTTACTATTGAATTTAGAAGAAATTAATAATTCAGAAGAAAAAATTAAAATTGTTATAATGGTTGATAAATTGTCCTCTGAAGGTGCATGGATATATGAAATTGTTAACAATGAACGTTCTCTCATAGCGAGTTTTGAAGAGAAAAACACTGCAAATCCCTTATGTCTAGAAGAATTTATTCAATATGGTATAGAAAACTATCCTAGTGAAAAAATAATGCTCTCCATTAAAAATCATGGATTTGGATGGAGAGGAATTTGTTTAGATGAAACAAATGATAATCTTATTATGAATACTGATGGGTTTGCTGATAGTATCAAAGGAAATGAAATTGATCTCTTATTATTAGATGGCGAATCAATGGCTTCATTAGAAGTTGCATATGAGCTAAGAAATGAGGTTTCTTATATGGTTGCTTCAGAATCTTCAATTCCATCCTCAGGTATACCTTATGATATAATAATAGGTAAACTCGCTCAAAAACCGGAGATGCAACCAATAGAATTTGCAGAAGAAATTGTCAATATATATTATAATGAGTACATCCTTCATGATTGTTTTACGATTTCCGCTATCAACATGTCACATATAAATGTAGTTGGAGATGCTTTTAGTAAAGTCACAAAAATCCTTCAGGAAAAAATGGAAAAATATAGAAATATTGTGGCACCAGCTAGAGATCATTCACTTCTAGGCCCTGATGGTGTTATTGCTAGCACAAATTATTTGGTAGATGTATATACTTTGTTTGATGATCTTCAATTCATACCTGATCCTGACCTTCAAAATGCAATTCAAAAATTCGAACACATATATAATAATTCGCTTATAGCTGAAGCACATAGCCGTCAATTTAGAGAAATTCCACATGGATTAAATTTATGGTTTCCGCCTACACTAAACAAATATCAATCTGATGGAGCAACATTAAATGGGCAGTTTATCTATCATGATTGCGATCTTGATATCATATCCAAATCAGACTGGGTGCAGTGTCTAATGGATTATTATGGTGTACTACCAGAAAGTTTCGAATTAACTTCAGATGCAGATTCTCCTGATGATGATGGCAATTTTACTCTAAGTTGGACAGATTCAGTTAAATCAGATATGTACTCATTATATAGGTATCATAGTAAGATAACCGAATTAAATGAGAGTCTTGTTTTAATTGAATCGGATCTAACTAGCAATTCATATAAAATAGAAAATATTCAGGATGGAGCCTATTATTATGTAATTGTAGCTTACAATGAATACGGTTATGAACTCTCGAATTATGAATATATTATCGTTGAAATTCTGCCAAATAAGACTAATGGAATTCTCCCAAATGGATTTTTGTTAGCTCTTATAATCATTGGAATTCTATCAATAGGAGTTATATCTGTAGCATTATATAAAAAGAAGAGATAAACTACAAAATAATATTAGAAGGTTCCTAAGACTTTTTTTTTTATAATTTAATCACTTTTAATAATTAGTACTTAGAGTATAATTGCGAATTTATAATAAGATGGAAAAAATAGCTTTAATTGTAATAGCAATAGATAAAAATAATTTTTGATTAACTACTCTTTATGGAACAAAAATTAACAAATTATAAAAATATAATAAAGAATCAGATCTGGTTTTTAAATTGAGTTATATAGGATTAGAAGAAATCAAGAAATTGCTTAGAGAATATCCTTTAATAAAGGATCGTGAGATTATATCTAAAATTTTAAGTGGGGAAAAGCTTTCTGAGTTGGAATTAACGCGAGCTTTTCAAATGTCGCTTCCTCTTTTCACTTTAATGGTATTGAACAAAAGATTTGAAAAGAATAAACAAATAATAGAGAATGAATGGTCGAGTTCTAAATTCAACAAATTAGATGATATGGGCACAGTTAAAAATTTAGACATTATTCCTCTTATCGATTATCATGCTGAAAATGATCTCTTCACTGAAAATGGAGTTTCCTACTATATTAAAGCTGATGATATTGGTATTTTATATGATACAGGTTTAAATCCTAATAGAAAAGATCCATCTCCCCTTCTAAAGAATATGAAGGCTTTAGGTATCACTTTAGATGACTTTAAATATATTTTCATTTCACACTTACATGGTGATCATGTGGGAGGTTTAAAATGGGCTCAGAAAAATACATTTTCACTTTCAGAAACCCAACTTAACCTAAGCCACGTGAAAGCATTTACTCCTGTTCCCATGACTCATCCTACTGCCACTTTAAGCCAAGTGAAAGGTCCAGAGGTCATAGCAAATGGAATAGCTTCTATCGGTCCTATACATAATCCTTTGTTTTTTTTTAGAGATATTTACGAACAGGCCATGGTTATAAATGTTGAAGGAAAAGGGATTGTAATTATTGTCGGTTGTGGACATCAAGGAATTAAAAAGATAATAGATCGTGTTGAAGCGTTGTTTGATACTCGGATTTATGGAGTTATAGGAGGACTACAT
>JAEOTH010000057.1 GCA_016839915.1 Promethearchaeota archaeon | reverse complement strand
TGGGTGTTGACGAATTTAAAAAGAAATATGATTTATGGAAGAAACTGAGATATGCCACACAAGGAGCAGGTCCGCTGCATTCTTATGTACAAGAGCCTTTTGAGTCAATTTTTTGTCCAATACGCGCTGGTTATGGGTTAACGGAAAGTTCGCCTGTACAGAGTGTAGCTCCCTTCTGGGGTCCAACTAAGTCTGGAAAATTAGGATTACCGCTTCCAGGTGCAGATTGGGCGATATTTCCTTCTGATAACTTTGAAGCTGGGCCTATATGTGACGGAACTAAAGAAAGAGGGGGTTTTGGCATTGAAAACACAGGAGAAATTTGTTTAGCAGGGCCTCATATTATGTTAGGCTATTTAGGAAAACAAAAAGAGCAAGAAGATAATCTAAAAATGTGGAGTGGTAAACGTTGGCTACTAACTGGTGATATTGGATTTATGGATGAACATGGATGGGTAGAGATACGAGATCGTAAGAAGTCTCTTATTAAAGTGGCAGGACATTCAGTATTCCCTAAAGAAGTCGAAGAACTTTTAGGACATCATGAAAAAGTTGATGAAATTGCTGTTGCTGGTATCCCCGATGAGATGACAGGGGAAGCTGTAAAAGCGTGGGTAACTCTTAAAAAAGGATTTAAAGCTGATCGTGATATAACAAGTGAACAATTGAAGGAATGGGCAAGAGAAAACATGGCGAAGTGGAAAAGCCCAAAATATATTGAATTCGTCAGAAAGATGCCAGTAAGCGCGACTGGTAAAGTTCAGAGACGTGAATTGCAAGAAAAAGATTTATCCAAACTCGAAGAGGGAAAGTTAATAAAAGGTTAGAAATGTAATCTTTTCATATTTTTATTTTTTTTTTCTTTATTTTGTATCTTACACATATCACATACATCTATTAAAATTGAATAAATTTATATTTATAAAACTTCATGTGTTGTATACACTAATTCTTATTCTATAGGGTTGAGTATGCAGGTACAGTTTAAATCAATTAACGTGGCATGCCCACGTTGTGGTATGGAAAAAGCTGTAAATGTTCCAGTAACTCTATTTACTGAAAAGAAATTTGGTCATATAAAAATTCAAGTCCCAAAAGGTGCGGTATGTAAAGACCATGTATTTGTTGTATTTTTAGACGTTCAGGGAAGAATTATTGGTTATCAAACTGTTGACTTGTCAGTATCATCGATTTCTGGTGCAGAAAAAGATAAAACAATAGATTTGGAGCAATTTATAGAGATTATTGGATATAATTGCTTTGCAGGTTTAATTCACAGTAAATTGTTTAATTATCCACTATTTCTCATTATAGACAATGAATTCAAAGTAAATTTAGACGTAATAAATAGAGTACTCGATGATATGATGCCTGAAAAGTATAAAAATACTAGACATTTGAAAACAATTAAATATGATGAAGAAATTTTTCCAACAGCTACTTACTTTTACGCATTGGTAAAAAATCAGAAAAAAGCATCTTATCTAATGAACCCTAATAGACATATAATTCAAATACCTTGGAACACAGGTTTGGATCTTGAAAGAAAAATTATAAATTCAGCACTAAATAAAGAAGAAAAGCAGGAAAGAATTAAATTTATCACATTTTTCATTTCCAAATTTCTGAATGATGTAGAGAACACTCTATTAATTTTAGAAAATGTTAATAAAATCTCTAAAAAGAATTTGGTTAACAAATTAAAGGCTATATCAATCACATCAACGATCAATAAAGATCATTTAGGTGCCATCAAAGAATTTATTCTTAGAAGAATTTCTCCTCAAATAGCGAAAAAAATCCATGATTAAGAAAAAAAATTATAAAATAACAGATTATTTATTTAGGCGCTTATAAGTTTTTTTCATAATATCGTAGATATTTATATATTCCTTGAAGAGATTATCATAAATTTGACGATTTTCAGGATTAGGCGTAAAAATATTAGATATCTCACAACATTGCTGGATTTCGTCCCATTTAATGTATCCCAACCCTACTGAAGCAATATAAGCAGCACCTCGAGCATTTGCCTGAATTGGATCTTTTACTTGTTTAACTGTTCTATTGAGAACATCAGCAAAAATCTGACACCAAATATCACTTTGAGCTCCACCTCCAATAATTCTTACTTCTGGAATGATAACATCATTCTTTTTCATTTTTTCTTTTTTCACAAATTTTCTAACTAATTTTTCAACATATGTAAAAGCCCACTTCACATTATATGCAACACCCTCAAATATTGCTCGTATTAAATGTTCTCGCGACATTTCTAGGGATATATTATATAATCCTGCGCGTATTGTATGATCATCGATAGGACATCTTTCCCCTATTAACCAGGGTGTAAAAATAAGATTATTCGAACCTGCTGGGACTTTTTCCACAATCCTGTCGAATATTTTATACACATCTGGCACTACCTCTTCTTTTAAAAGTTCATCTTTATGATATAAAATCTTGTCTCTCAAGAAGGATAAAGTACCTCCAGCTATCTCTTGTTCATTAACAATCATGTATCTTCCTGGAATCCCAGAAACAACAGAGCCTATATTATGGAACATATCCTGTTTCTTAAAAGGGAAATGACAAATTACCCAATCAGATGTACCAACATAAATATGAGTTTCATAATCTCTAACAGCTCCGGATCCTATCGCTGCTGCTGGAATGTCAGCGGCTCCAGCAACAACTTTAGTGTCTTTCTCTAATCCTAATCTATCCGCGACTTCAGATGTAATGGATCCCAGAACATCAGTTGAATTAACTAATTCTGCAGGTAATTTATTCTTATCAAGTTTGGCCATTTTAATTAATTTATTTGAATATTTAACATTGTCAATATCTCTTATATCAGTTAACCAATTAAGATTAATAGTTGAATAAGAAGAAGCGAACTTTCCTGTCAACTTAAAATTTATATAATCTTGAGGTTCTAAAAAATTGTAGGTTCTATCATAAATATCTGGGTGTTCATGCTTTATCCATAACATATGCGCAATAGGATCCTTCCCGCTTAAAGTCGGGGCGCCTCCAGATCTTTTTAGCCATATTAGTGCTTTCCTTATATTATAACCTGAAAACTTCAATAAACCTCTATGCAGATTTTTCGCATAAGGAGCACCTCGTGTATCCATCCATATTATTGCATTCATTAAATGATTTCCTTCCTTGTCCACTGGGACTGTACCACTCCATTGGCTTGTATTACAAATCCCTACAATATTTTCAACAGTTACTTTTCCACTATTAATAACTTTTTTAGAAGTATTTAGAATAGCATTCCACCAATCGTTTGGATCTTGCTCCACCCCCCCACCCTTATATACATGAAGAGGGACTTCCTCAAAAGCCCAATCAATAACTTCTCCTTCGGTGGAAACAATAGCAGATTTTGGACCACCTGTTCCATGATCAATTGCTAAAATATATTTTTTTTGTGTATTAGACATATTTTATATTAATGATGTGAAAGTAAATAAAGATTCTTTTAGAAATATCTCCAAAAATCCTATATTCCTTATCGAAAAATAAACTTAATTTTTGATGTTACAATTTACTAATTAATTTAGTTACCAAAATATAGCTAATATTGAGTAAATATGTCAAGTATGAAATATGAAGAAATGAGAGCTAATATTGAAAATATTGTTAATCAACCAATTAGAAAGTTTAAACCAGAAGAACTAAAAGGTATTATTGATAGATATCATAAAAATCACCCAAAATCTAAAGAAGCATATGAAAGAATGCTTAAAATTATTCCTGGTGGAGTTGAACATAATCTTGCATTCAACCATCCTTTTCCTCTAGCAAGTAAACGAGTATATGATTGTTATATGGAGACTGTAGATAATGTAGTTTTAACAGATTTCTTGATGTGCGGAGGACCAATTATTTTAGGACATCAATATAAACCATTAATTGATAAAGTTGTTGAGGTTATTCAAGAATCTGGGCCTTGTCATGGAATAACTAATGAATATGAATATTTAGCAGCTGAGCAGCTGCAAAAGCATTTTCCTTCATGTGAAATTATTAGATGGTTACAATCTGGAACGGAAGCAGATATGCTTGCTATAAGAATTGCAAGAACTTTTACGAATCGTAAATGGGTAATAAAAATCGGTGGTTCATATCATGGGTGGTCCGATCAACTCGTATATGATATGCACGTTCCTGGAACAAAACTACTAGAATCCCATGGAATTCCAAAATCAGTGTTTAAATGGATTGATTCATGTCCCCCTAACGATATTGACACCTTAAAAGAGATATTTAAAGAGAAACGTAAAGTTGCGGCTGTTATAGTAGAACCCATGGGTGGTGAATCTGGTAGTATTCCAGTAAAACCCGGTTTTAATAAAGAAGTGGAAGAATTATGCCATGAGAATAAAACTTTAATGATTTCAGATGAGGTTGTATGTGCTTTTAGACTACATATGGGTGGAGGACAAGCATATTTTAACTATTCCCCCGATCTTTCTGTATTTGGGAAAATTGTTGGGCATGGTTTTCCTTCCGCTGCTGCAATTGGAGGAAGAGCTGATGTAATGAGTGTCTGTGCCGGTGGAGTTGGTGGAGGTAAGAAAGCTTATTCTGGTGGAACAATAGCAGCAAACCCATTAACATGCGCAGCTGCCTATTATGCTATTAAATTTGTGGAAGAAACTAATGCAACAGAAAAAGCCATAAAAGCTGCTACAAGATTATCTAAGGGATTAAATAAAGTATTTGAAAATTATGATTTGCCTTGGTTCTCATATAATTACGGGGGAACAGTTCATTTTCATACAAGTTGCTTATTTGGGCTCGATTTGGGTGATCCTATGCAAGCTGGAGAACTTCCAAAAAGAAAAGATTTTATGGGTGAAATGGGAGCTGCGTTGGTTGATCAAGAAATCATTTCAGTAGCAGGAAGTAGATTCTACACATGTATACTCCATACAGATAAAATTGTTGATGATACGATCAAGAAAATTGATAATATTTGTCAAAAAATAGAATGAGCTTTAAGCTTTAAAAGCCCATTCTCCTTTTTTCATTATAGGTTCTGTTTCTCCCTCTTTACTAATTCCATCGACATCCATTTTATCTGATCCAACCATAAAATCAACGTGGGTCTTGCTAATATTACCACCAGCTGCAGAAAACTCATCATCAGACATTTTGCCACCATTTTTCAAAGCAAATTTAAAACCACGGCCTATAGCAATATGGGATGAAGCATTTTCGTCAATTAACACATTATAAAAAAGCAATCCTGATTGAGAAATAGGTGAGCTATGCGGTACAAGCGCGACTTCACCTAATCGTCTAGCACCTTCATCGGTTTCAAGAATTTTATGTAAATATGCCTCCCCTTTTCTTGCACTTGCTTCAACAACTTGTCCTTTAGAGAAAGTTAAAGAGAAATCCTCAATTATTACGTCTGTAGGCAGAGGTTTTGTAGCAGTCACAACACCTTCTGTTTTTTCCTTATGTGTTGTTGTAAAAACTTCCTCAGTGGGAATATTTCCTACAAAATCAATACCACTTTCAGTTCTAAATCTAGCACTTCCCCAAATATGGTCCTTAGGCAACCCAATTGTGAGATCTGTGCCGGGTCCGACAAACCTTAATGAATTATATTGCTTTTGATTCAAATAATTAGATCTCACAGCGAGTTGCTTAATATGGTCTTCCCAGGCAGCGATTGGGTCTTCAGTTTTCACTCGACATATTTCAAAAATTATCTCCCAAAATTTCGCTTTTTGAACCTCTTGAGGAACATCAGGAAATACTTTTTCTGTCCAACCATCAACAGGAGCAGTTATACCTGACCAATTTAACGCACTTTGAGAAATTAGATCACTAAATGTCTTTCGATGTTTAAGATACATTTGACGTGCAGTTGACATCAATTCTGTATCATAACCCTTGAGTAAATCAGGATTCCAAGCAGCAAACAGAAGGACAGAATCTCCTTCTTTACCAAATTTATATTGACAATCAGTTCGCCAAGTAGGGTATTCTTCAAATGAATTTCTTGGGGCGTGTTCAAATCGAATTTTACGTAAATTATCATCATCCCAAAAAACTTCCACAAATCTAGCTCCAATTTGATATGCTTTTTTTGTAATCAACCGTACTAAAGGAGTTAATTCTATAGGTGTCCCGTAACTATAAGTTGTAGGTCCACCGATTAGCAAACGTTGTCCAGGTTGAATGTTCAGACCGATTTTTACAATTACTTCTGCAAATTTATCTAAATTTTTTTCAAATTCGGAGGACATTTTATACACAATAAATATTTACATTTTATACAATAATTATTATTTTGCTCTAAATCTTTTAATAATTATCTATTCAAAACATTGATAGGTTTAATTTAAATATGGGAAAACAGACCGAAATTACAAATCCTTCAGATTTATTTAAAAAAGATGGATCCCTTTTACAGAGAGGATGGGCAAGAAAACCAATATTAAGATATAATAAAGAAAATATTGGAAAAGGTTGGTCTCGTATAAAAGAATGGGATCATCTCTCTGTATTAAATGACAAGTTTGGATTTCAACTTACAATAGGAGATATTGGATATCTCACTCAGATGAGTTATGTATGGCTTGATTTTGAAAAGAAGGAAAGAGAAGGGAAAGGGCAATTTAAATTTTTTACTAAATCTAAGCTTTTGCCACTTAGTTCTTTAAAAGACAGTACAATTGAATTTCTTTCTAAGAAATTTACTGCAATTATTGAAAAAAAAAGAAATCAGAGGATATTAACTATTGATGATCCCACTTTCATGGATAAGGGGATTAAGGGAACTATTATACTTGATGATAAACCAGAATGGGATAATACTGTAGTAGCGACTGGTTATAAAGATGATCCTAATCTATTTTATTATAATCATAAAATTAACATGATGCCGGCTGAAGGATCAATTCAGATTGGTGAAAAAGAATACTCTTTCAATCCAGATACTTCATTTGGTCTGATGGACTGGGGACGTGGAATTTGGCCTTATCATACACATTGGTTATGGGGATCTGCTTGTGGAATTGTAAATGGAGTACCATTTGCTTTTAATATTGGATATGGTTTTGGAGATTTAACAACCCATACAGAAAATATTATCTTTTATGATGGAAAAGCTCATAAAATTGATGAAGTAACTTTTCACCATGAAGATCGAGATCCTACAAAAGCATGGACATTTACAAGCAATGATGATAGATTCAATATGGTTTTAACACCTCTCATTCCACATAGAGAGAAAATCAATTTTGGATTGATTTATCTAAATTCGTCCCTGCTTCATGGATTCTATACTGGAGATGTTGTATTAGATAGTGGTGAGAAAATTCACATTGAAAACATGTTAGGCCATGCGGAAGATATCTTTTGGCGCTGGTGAGAGAAAGATTATAGATTTATATCAAGTAATCGGTTAGATAGGAAAAATAATCTAAAAATTATTTACAATAAATGAAATAAAATTGCAATATCATGTTTTGATCGAAAAGCGTCCCTTATCTTTATATTCACATAATTATAATGTATACCATAATTGATAAAAAAAATTCGAGTATTATATTTTCCTACTGACATTTCTATCATAGATGGTAATTGACTAATGCAACACAGAAGACTTCTCATATTGTTGATTGTGATAAT
>JAEOTH010000056.1 GCA_016839915.1 Promethearchaeota archaeon | reverse complement strand
TGGATTTATTAGTATAACCAAAAATTCAAACTCCTTTTTCTTAATTCCCTAATATAATCAATGAATTAATATTTAAATATTAATTAAATATTTGTATATTAATTATTAAACTAAAGAGAAATTGAATTAAATCGCCTTGACTTCTACAGAAATAAAAATATCAAGAAATCTCGAAAATGGAATTAGATTTTCTTGTCAAATGTGTGGGAAATGTTGTACAGGTTTTAATGAAGGCGAAGTTTATTTATATAAAGAAGACATTCTCAGATTAGCAAAACATTTGAATGTTCGAGGAAACAAAGGATTGAGAGATTTTGCTGAAACTTACCTAAAAGTTGTCAATGACTCTTTTTTTTGGAAAGAACCAGGAGCAGAAAGAGGTAAAACTTACAGGTTTAAGTCTATTGGATTTAAATTTACAGGGGATGATGAACACTGTCATTTTCTAAAAAATAACAAATGTAGTGTTCATGTAGCACGTCCTTTTCAATGTAGATCATTTCCATTTTGGCAGATGATGGTTTCAAGTAAAAAGAATTTTGATAATTATACAAAAAAATGTAAAGGCTTACAATTATTGCAGGGAAAATTTTATAAAAGAGAAGAAATATTAAAATGGGCAAAAGATGAATACGAAATAGAAAAGAAATACTTTTTTGAAATGAAAAAACACAATTTTAATATTCTAAAAGTATATCCTTTTGTATCAAAAAAAATGCTTCAGGAGTAGAATGGATTATGCCAGATGGATTAATTGTAATGAAATATGATGAACGTAGTGGAATTGATATTAAAGCAACGTATCCAAAAGGAAAAGTAAAAACATCAGACAGAACTTTAATGCATATTTTTAATTTACATGAGTTCAGTAATGAACCTGGCATTGCCAGTTTAACTATAGAAAAGACGAATTTTGTAACTTATTATTCTGGTTCTGAAACAGATTACTTTTTCATTTTAATATTAAATATCCTGGAGAATCCTGAAGATTATGAAGAAATTTTAAAAGAAGTTTCACAAAATATTCTAGAAAATCTAGAGAAAAACAAGTTTGTTAAGATGCTTCCTTTACTTTTTAAACGAATATTAAATTATCCTAAGAATAAGAAAAATGTTTAAAAGACTCAAATTATACACACATCGAAAATTAAAAGCGAAAAAGATTCTATAACTTTAAGTCTTAGGATAAAAAAATAAGAATATCAAAAAAAATAAAAAAAAAAGATTAGTAATTAAATTACATTTTAAATAGAACTAATATCCAAGCAATCATAAGGAATAATCCGCCCCAACCTGCGGCAGGATACACGCCCAAGGCAAATGGTGAGACCCAGGTAAATATCACAAAAGCGATTGTTAGCAAAACCCACCAGTTAAAGGGTATTTTAATATCAATTAAACCTAGCATTAATATCAAAAGGACTACTGCTAAAATTATACCAAACACACCATGTACAATTGGTAACGCTGCAGTGTAGCTCATAAAGATAACAATACAGTCAAAAATTGTTAAGGCAATACCTAATAATCCAACAATTTTAGACGCACCGAAATCCTTCTTTTTGGCTAGTAGTTCAATTATTACAGCTAATAATACTAAAGACCCCGCTAAGTATGGCCAGGGAACAACACCCCATACAAATCCTAGCGTTAATAACATTGTTCCATATCCCCAGAAATCCGCAACCAAGTATCCAAATAAAATTAAAAGTACACCAATAATTAACATTAACCACCAGAAATAGGGAATTTTTACAGGGCCTGTACCCACAAGATTCAATGAGATAAACATTAAAAAGATAAATACGATATTTAAAATGCCAAAAAGAATCAATAGAGCATCACCAACTGCCTCACTGACCCAAAAATAAGCTACAGCCTCTAGGAGCATAAATAACATTGCAATAATATATAATATTTTCGGAGCGTTCATTTCTCTACTTTCTTCTCCCATATAAGATCACTTCTTTTTATTATTTTGTTTATTTTTTTTTTTCCAAATCGGAATTAGATTAAAATTATATTTCCCAGTTTAAAAAATTATCCCAAAATTTTATTAGAAGCTTAATGAATGAATTTTAGATAATAACTTCACAGACCATCTTAAATACTTCCTTCACTCTTCCAACTTATTCGAAATTATTCTAAAGGTAAACTTAATCTTTGATTGGGAAGGTAAGGTTCATTTTCTTTTATAGGATTGAAATTTGAGTCAGTTTAAATAAAAAAGAAAAAAAATTGATTAGATTAAATGTTTAATAGTTAATTTTTTAATACTTAAATGCCACTAAAACAAACGCAATTAAGAGAGTAAAACCAGCCCAACCAGCAAGATAATAGCCTGCTAGTGCAAAAACACTCGCATACAATGAAATCCATGCAAAGAACATAAAACCAAGTATTAAGAGGACCCACCATTCATATGGAATTCTGATATCGACGAAATCAAAGATTATTATTATGAGAAGAATACACAGAATTAAACCAAAAATGCCTGCTACTAGGTAATCTGCAGGTGCACCCATTGAAAAGCCATAAAATAATAGAATACACTCATATATTCCGATTGCAGCTCCTAAGAGAGCCCACATTTTTGATACTTTCCAACCCTTCTTTTCACTAAAGAAATTGCCGAGTGCTGCCATTATGGCTACTGTACCTGCCCAGTATTGCATATTAAAAGTAACATGCAAGAGTATTGCTCCACCAAGATAACCAAAGATAAGGGATACTACACCTAAGATCAGTAATATCCACCAGAAGAATGGAAGTTTAATTGGAATTAATTCCCAATATTTTAGAGCTAAAAAGACATAAAGAGCAAACACCAATTCTAATATGCCAAAAAGTATCAATAAAGCATCTCCTGTTGTAAACAACATTACCTCAGTAGCATAGGCCTGAAAATAACTAACCGCGTCAAAAAACCAGAACAGTACTGCTATCAAACCTAAAATTTTCATTGCAGAAAATTCTCTACTTTCTTCACTCATATTATATCACTTTATATTTTTTATATTTGTTTAATTTTTTTTTTTCCAAATTGGAATTAGATTAAGATTATATTTTCCGGTTTAAAAAATTATCCCAAACTTTTATTAGAAGCTTAATAGCATTAAATATCTTGATGTCAAAAACAAATTGAAATTTGAAAAAATATTTGAAAATCAAAATATCATACTTTACTTTACTTTAGATTAATACAAGAGAATTTAAGTTTTCTGAGGTAAAGCGTTCAATTTTTCAAATATAACTTTATATTTCAAATATAACTAATCGAATTGAATTTCTAAAAATAATATCAATAATTATTAAAAAATCCACTTTAATATTAATTAAAGATTAAACGAAAGTTTCTATTAAAAAGAGGATCAAAATTGAAAATTGGGCTATTTATATGTGATTGTGGCAAAAATATCAGCGGAGTAATCGATAATGAAAGATTGATTAAACATTTTGAGAAAAAACCTAATCTACATGTGTTTAGAGATCAGTATCTATGTGCTGAATTAGGTTTAAACAAGATTATTGATGAAATAAAAGAAAAAAAAATAGATCGAGTGGTAATAGCTGCTTGTTCGTTTAAGCTACATGGATTGTTATTTCGCAAAACGATTGAAAAAGCAGGAATTAACCGATTTTTAATATCATTTGCAAATATACGAGAGCAAAATTCATGGGTTCATTACGATGAGCCAGAAAAAGCAACAAGGAAAGCAATTGATCAAATCAATATGGCAATAGAACAAGTTAAGCTCCTAGAACCATTAGAAGTACAATACTCAAGCATTACCCCATCAGTTTTAATAATTGGAGGAGGTATCGCTGGAATTAAAGCGGCTCTTGTAATTGCCGATACAGGGACTAAAGTATATTTAGTTGAAAAAGAACCAACAATAGGAGGGCACATGGCATTATTTGATAAAACTTTTCCAACACTAGATTGTAGTATTTGTATTTTAGGACCTTTAATGACGGAAGTTAAAGATCACCCAAAAATTGAACTTCTTACTTACTCAACAGTAGAAAATGTTGAAGGGTATATTGGAAATTTTGATATAACGATAAAAAAGAATCCTCGATTCATTGTAGAAGAAGATTGCGTTGGATGTATTGATATTTGTCGAGAGGTTTGCCCGATTGACATTGAGGATACATTTTTTCCCAGAAAAGCTATAGATGTTCCATATCCTCAAGCCATACCGTTATTTCCAAATATATTAGAAGAGTATTGCATAGGCTGCAAAGCTTGTGCTCAAGCTTGCGATCGAGATGCTATTGATTTTGATCAAAAACCTGAAATTCTTGATATAAATGTTGGTTCAATCATAGTTGCTACTGGGTTTAAAACATTTGATCCATCAATTTTAGGAGAATATGGTTATGAAAAATATTCTGATGTTATAACAACAATGCAAATGGAGAGACTGTTTAATACTGATGGCCCAACCCATGGAAAAGTTGTAAGACCTTCTAATGGACAAACACCTAAGAAGGTTTCATTTGTTTTATGCGTCGGCTCCCGAAATAAAAAAATACATCATGAATATTGTAGTCAGGTATGTTGTAATGTAGCAATAAAACAAGCAATTTTATTAAAAAAGGAGAATCCAGATGTGAATGTTAATGTTTACTACACTGACATCAGAGCAGTTGCTAAAAATTGCGAGGAATTTTATAATAGAGCTATTGAAGCTTTCGGAATACGCTTCATAAAAAGTAATATTTCAGCAATATTAAAAAGTGACGCGTCTGATGAGCTGATAGTTCGCGGTGAAGATGTGATTGAAGATGCTATTTTTGAAAATAAAACAGATTTAGTAATTTTAGCTGTGGGTATTGAGCCTCCTGAGGATACAGACGAGCTAAGTCAAGTCCTAAATATTTCTCAGGATCCAAATGGATTTTTGCTAGAAAAACATTTAAAAGTAAAACCTTCTGAAACTTCTGTAAACGGTATATTTTTAGCAGGTGTAATTCAAGGCCCAAAAGATATTCCTAATAGCATCGCACAAGCAGAGAGTGCGGCAGCGAAAGCCATAGCATTAATCTCTAAGGGTAAAGTCGAGTTAGATCCACACGTAGTATATTTTGATCAAAATAAATGTAATTTATGTAGGCTATGCGAAAATATTTGTTTGTTTAATGCGTTAAAAGTTGAGGAAAATGAGTTAAAAATCATACCTGCTAATTGTACGGGTTGCGGTGCATGTGCAGCGATGTGTCCAGAAGATGCTTTATATATACCCGGTTTTACAAAAACTCAATTATCTAGCCAAATTAAATCTGTCTTAACCAAAAAAAGTGAATCTCCACTCATTATAGCATTTCTTTGCAATTGGTGTTCCTATATGGGTGCAGACTTAGCTGGTGTTAGTAAATTAGAATATCCAACTAATATTAGAATCATTCATGTAATGTGTACCGCGATGCTTAACCCTTCCTTAGTTTTCGAAAGTTTATTTTATGGAGCTGACGGAGTTTTAATTGCTGGCTGTCATGAACAAGATTGTCATTATCAGGAAGGTTTCATTAAGGCTAAAAATAGATATGTAAGTATTAAAGAGATTTTAGCAGAAGCAGGAATTAATGAAAAAAGAGTAAAAATTATATCTATCTCAGCGGGAGAAGGTGAAAAATTCGCACATACTATAAAACAATTTAGAGAAGAAATTTCAAATCTAGGTTCAATTCAACCTGATGAATACACAAAACCTCCTTCAATTAAAGAAAAACTGAAAGAAAAAGCTAAATTAGATGAAATATAACAGATTCTTCATTAGAGAGAGAAATATTATCTTTTTTAGGTTTCTCTTATAAACCTTATTAATACATATTTTCTATTATATTATTGTACGCGAATTTTAAATATAAATTTATAATTTAGATATGAGAATACGTTCAATTACCTTTGGACAAATAATTCCCTTCTTATTAAAGAACGAAACAATACTATCATTTTTGCAGAATAAATTAGATAATTTCTCTTCTTTTAGCGCTGAGATGAGAGATCTGTTAAAAGAAATTGATATTGATATTGAGACTAAGAGATTCTGCTCACAACCTCTTTTTAGCTATGATTCTAAACTATTTTATGAAAAAAATTTGAAAGAAACTCTTGTAGATATAAACGATCAATTAAAATTTTTACAAGATGTATTCAATGATTATGGAATCGATTATTTTGCCTGTGCTATGATGCGGGCTGATCAAATTCAAGAATTAGGAATCTTTGAAAAACTTCTATTGAATGAAGTCCCACAGTTTATTCAGAATAAGAGAAAGTTTTTCACATCCTTACCTGTAGCTTCTACTGGAAAGGGAATTAACTTAGCAGCATTAAAATCAGGAGCTAAAATAATTAAAGATTTATCAGATCCAGATCCTTTCAATAACTTACAATTCTGTGTATCTGCTAACGTTGGTCCAAACGTTCCTTTCTTTCCATCAGCTTACCACTTATCAGAAAAACCTTCTTTTTCTTTAGCTTTAGAAATGGCAGATGAGGTAATAAGTGTTATAGAAGCTTCAAACACTTTAAAAGATGCTCAGCTTAATTTACTTGCAAAATTTAATGAGATTTATGACAATTTAACTAAAATTGCTGAAAAAGTAGGAAGAAATTTTAATATAGAGTTTAAAGGAATCGATTTTTCACCTGCTCCCTATCCTACGATTGAAAAAAGTATTGGAACTGCTATAGAAAAACTTGGGATCGAATATTTCGGAGCTAACGGAACTTTAACAGCCGTAGCTTTGATTAAGAATTCTATACCAATTAATAAAGAGAAAGTAATAGGTTTTTCAGGGTTTATGCAACCTGTCTTAGAAGATTTCATACTGTCTAAAAGACTGTCTGAAAACAAATATAATTTAGACTCATTGATATTATATTCTACTATGTGTGGAGCGGGGCTTGATGTAGTCCCCCTTCCTGGAGATATAACAGAACGTGAATTATTTTATATTTTACTAGATATTTGTACAATATCTGTGACCTTAAATAAACCTTTAACTTGTAGATTGATGCCAATTCCAGGTAAAATTTCAGGTGATGATGTTGAGTTTGATTTTGAATATTTTGCTCCAACGAAAATTATTGACTTCAGAAGACTAATAGGGGATAATAAGAATGATTTATTTAAAAAAAATGAGAAAAATTTGAAATTCCTGTAATAAAATTTTTTAGAAAGACTATCTAATTATACTTTTGAGAAGTCTCAAAAATTATATTTTAATTTGTTATATGAAAGAGAATAATAAGAATAAACCCTTGAGATTCTTTAACGAGGCAGTTGAATATATTGATAAATTCAATACACAAGAATTAGTAATTGAAGAAAATACAATTAATATAGGGAAAAGAGATCATAACTCTGCCTTTTTAAGAGAAGAAATGATAAATGAGTTAAATAATTTAAGAGAGATAATAAGAAACAATCCGGATTTAAAAATTAAAGCACTATCAAAAAAAGAAAGAGATTGTTTTTATAATTTCATTAAATTTTATAGAATATGTCCTTTATGTGGAAATCCTAATCATTTTTTCAATTTGAAAAAAATATTTTTTGATGAAGATAAAAAATTTGTTATAGAAGATTTAATAAGACTGATGACAATAAATAAAGGAAAATTAAAGAAAATTAATCTCCAATTTGGAGTTCCCTGTTGTAATTGTTATAAGCAGTTTTTAGAAAAATAATATATTTTTTATTTTAAAAATTCGATTACCTTTCCACTTTGAGTTATTTCATAATAAAGCTCATTAGTATCTTCATTCAAAATAGACTTAATACAAAAGGCTTTGATTAAAAAATCCATATTGTAATTAAACATAGATTCATTATCTAATATCTTGCCTTCAGTAAGTCTCCTTAACAATTCTTTTTTGGAAATCTTTTTTACATCGTTTACTAGAGTTAAAATTTCTCGCCGAATAGGATGGTTGACTGCTTTTAGATAAAGCTCATGTAAATACCTCGTCCCCTCAACAGTTTTACTAAACTCTTCCATAGTTTTATATTTCTTGAAATCAAACTCATCAGGCATATGTGAAAAAAAGAATAAAGAAAAAAAAATTTTGTGTTTTGAATTGTTTCTAATCATCGGACTTTAAATAATTGGATTTAAAGTAATTTTATAATATATGATGAAACGAATAAAAAATGGAAAAAATTAAATTATCCCATAATCCTAAAATTAAACCTCTTAATACTAAAGAGAAAGTTGGCAATAAAATTGAAAGTTTATGGAATGAAACATCAACGACAAATAGGAATTCAAAATATGAAACTAAAAAGTTAGTAATTAAACTAGAAACGAGTGGGATGGAGAAAAGAAAAATCTCTTTAAAACTGGAAAGTGGAAGCTCTAAAGTTCACACTAGTAATTATAATCTCATTTCAGAATTATTAAAAGAATTTTTTAATGGATCTAATAACTTTGAATAAAACTGTATTATAAAACTTTAAGTCTTTTTCTTATATAGATTTCTTTTTGCAGATATTAAAAGAAAAATATTTTATTATAGGGCTCTTATTTCTTCATTAATTTTATTTTAAAAGTAAATTTGATGAAGAAAAAATGAATTTTGATGAAATAAAAAGTATATTAGGAATTGAGGCTGACAAACTATTAAATCACGTATGTATTGGAATTCCTAAGGAGATGATTCATTCCCCAGGACCTGATTACATTGAACGAGTTGTAGAACTGTCAGATAGAAACAATCTAGTTTTGAATAATATGAATCGTTTATTTAATCAAATAGGAAGATTAGCTGGAACCGGATATTTGTCGGTATTACCTGTCGATCAAGGAATTGAACATACTGCTTCAGCTAGTTTTGCTGTTAATCCAAAATATTTTGATCCTGAAAATATCATTAAACTTGCAATTAATGGAGGATGTAATGCTGTAGCATCTACTCTAGGTGTTCTAGGTTCTGTTTCGAGACGATATGCTCATAAAATTCCATTTATTGTAAAAATTAATCATAATGAATTACTCACTAAACCAGCATTATCTGATCAAACACTTTTCGCTAATGTTGATCAAGTATTTACTATGGGCGCTGCAGCAGTCGGAGCAACAATATATTTTGGTTCTAAAGAGTCCAGACGCCAAATTCAAGAGATTAGTGAATCTTTTAAATATGCTCATGAGTTAGGTTTAGTATGCGTCCTTTGGTGCTATTTAAGAAATACAGGAGAATTTATTAAAAATGGCAAAGATTATCACACTGCCAATGATTTAGAAAGCCAAGCAAATTATCTAGGAGTCACTATTGAAGCAGATATTATAAAACAAAAATTATCTACCCTAAATAGAGGTTTCCTTGATTTAAATTTTGGAAAAACGGATAAACTTGTATATGAGAAGCTAGCAACCGATCATCCAATTGATTGGAATCGGTATCAAGTTGCAAATTGCTTTATGGGACGAGCAGGTCTAATAAATTCTGGGGGAGAATCTGGTGGAAACGATCTTCAAGACGCTGTTAAAGCAGCAGTTATTAATAAACGTTCAGGAGGGATGGGGTTAATATTAGGACGGAAAGCATTTAAAAAACCTACTCTGGAAGGGATTAAAATATTGAATGCAGTACAAGATGTCTATATGTGTGAAGACATTACAATAGCCTAAAAAATTAATTTTTTTTTACTTTTTTAATTAAATTAAAATTAAAATTAAAAATAATATTACTAACGAACTAACTTTTTCATCATAATTATGGGAAAAGATAGGAAATTTCAACCAGATTTTAATACTAATCCTTATAGGATCAAACAGACACCCTCTCCTTCCAAAAGAGACTATGTAGATTTCAGTACTCGTAGAATTTGTCCAGCATGCGGGTACAATATCAAGATTGATCATAACTTTTGTAAATATTGTGGAGTTGACATAAGTGCGATAGAACCGGTCGGTAGAGATGAGATATCAAAGCAGCTTGCTATAACAGCTGTAAGTGATCCAGATCCTGATGTTAGAAAAGAAGCTGTTGATACTTTAGGAGATTTTGGAGATAATAGGGTTCTAGGAGTTCTTACCTATGTTCTGTTAAACGATCCAGATGATAAAGTGAGAAAAGAAGCTGCTGATGAACTAGGAGACTTTCACCATCCAATTAGTCTGGATGTATTAGCTAAAGCACTTAAAGATGAAAGTGCCCTCGTTCGAAAAGAAGCTATTGAGGGATTAAAAAAGATTAAAAAAAAGACTGATCCGAAAGAGTTAAGCAAGGAGAAACCAGAAAGTAGGGGAATTGAAAAAGAAGATTCAGAACCAGAAGATACTTCTGAAAATGATAATATAGATTTTTTTTGAAAAAAAGTCTTATTTTTACAGTAAATGATAGAAATTTATCTAAAATTGCCAAAAAAGCCTAATCAGATTTTGGAATCTCGGGTAATTTCCTTCTGGGTTTTTTCTCTATAGATTTCTCTAAAATCTCTATTATTTCGGCTTTTCTTGCATTTGAATGTAACTCAATCTTATTTTTTTCAGCATAAGCTTTGAGATCTTTTACTGTCATTGAATTAAGATCTGTTTTTTCAGGAGTAGTTTTGGTTGTCATTGATGCTGGTTTGTTAGGCATTGGAGATAATGGACCTTTTTCTTTTGGTGATTGTTTTTCTCCTTTTTCTAATACCTCTACTGCCTCAACGATTCCTTTTTTTTCATCAAAATAAACTCTTAACACATGATTTTTTAATTCTATCATTTCGTTAGGAACATTTTTAACTGGCTCCCACTCAGTTTCTTCAACGTCTTTTCCAAAAACTTTAGCCGTTTTGAACACTGCGGCATAGAGTGTATGACCTAAAATGAGATTTGATCTTTTTAAACCATTAGAAACTGCGGTGTTAATGATTTTTTCTTTTATTTTTTGTTTTTGCTCTTCTGATAATCCTACTGCTTTAGTAACTGCGGAAGGTTTAATCATTGATGGTCTAGCTACCGGAGATGGTGTACTTCGAGCGTAAGATGAAGTTACTACTTTACTACTGGTATCTTGTAATGCTGGTGAAAAATATTCCTCTTCAGTTTGTGTTTTAGTAGCTTCTGAGGCAACATCTATAATAATTGCTTGATCTCCTCTTTCTCGCTCAATATTTCGTATATATCGCATATCTTCTAGTCGTTCAGTGACTTCCATCGATTCTAATCTAAATGCGTTTAAGAATTCTGTTGGTTCGTCTCCTGCATCTACAGAAACAATTTTACAACGATGGTATCTCGCATCATTCATAAGTTCCTCTTGAACTGCTTGGGCTACTCTTGAACTAATGAATCTTTTTCGAACAGGAGATTTTGGACCTTTCCAAATGAATATCCTTCTTAAATCTTCCCTAATTATTACTAAAACTTGTTCTGGATGCATATTCTTCTGGAGATCATCTTCATTTATCTCTAATCTCATCTTTTCTCCAGAATCATCCAATTCATAAACCATAAAAGTTTCAAATTCTGTCATCTTCATTCAATGAGGTTATTATTAAACGATTTTTGAATATCTAAGGAAATTATCAATAAATCTTTAAATTAAATTTGAAATTTCTTTTCAAATTTACTTATTTTAAAAACAATATAAATTAAAGCATTTTAAATTTTTATTTTTAAATAATATGAAGGTACTTAAGATAAGTCATTTATATTGAAAAAAAAAATATAGTTTTTTTACATATCATGAAGAACATTATCAATTGATAATACAAAACCTAAAAGAATTCTACGATCAGTTTCATTATCAAGTATTCTTAAAGCATATGTATCTTTGAAATCAAGCAACCCACCAAGAAATAAATCTCTCCATCTATCGGCTTTTTCAATTTCTGCAACAACTTTTCCAGTAGTTACATCATATACCTTAAACGAAAACCCCATGAATTTACCCTGAGCACGAAACCATTGAACTCCGTTAGGATCTTCTAAGAAGAAAACAGGTCTGAAAAATGATAGAATTTTCTTCTTAATTCGCGCTATTAAATTCCCTTGAGGATCTTTTAAATCTTGGGCTCCACGAGCAGATATAATCTTAGCGTGAATTGTAGCCGAAATAGTCCCATTAATTTCTTGTAGTTCGACTCTTCGTCTTATCGAAAGGATAACCCTTTTCATTCTTCCAATAATTTGATTATTTTCATCTAAAATTTCCCCAGAGCCCCAATCCCAGTATTTCTCTTTTAAAATATAGTAGTTCCGGTTAATATCAAATAATCCCCCTGGATGATCATGACTTTGGGTTCCTGAAGGAGCTGTTGTTCTTTGTACTGTTGGTGATGAAGCTACCTCTCCTGATCTTATATTCTCTGGCACCGATGCACCGCACTTTTCACAATAGTTTTGAGATAAATCGGTTATTTCATCTCCACAATTTGGACAAAATGGCATGTTTTAACCTCTGCTTTTAAATAATTATATTATGTTTTGAATGGTGATTTAGTTTTATAAAGTTTAGGGTATGTTTACAACTAATTGCATTTTCATGAAAACGTTTTAATTGAATAAGTCTTAATTATTATTAATATGATAATGGAGTCAGCAAAAATATGTCCTCAATCCCAAAATTATTGAAATTAAAAGATTATATAACTCTAATTGGGACTAGTTTAGGTATAATCGCTTTGGTTTGCGCATGTATTGGGTCTTATGAGTTACTTTCTTTAGGGTTCTTTCTAATAACAATATCTCTGGGTACAGATATGATAGATGGGTATATTGCCCGTAAAACTCAGACAGTAAACGAGATAGGTAAAGAATTAGATTCATTGAGTGATTCTTTAACTTTTGGTATAACTCCTGCTGTGTTAACGTTCCAATCTTTCAAAACTGGAAATCTATTTGATCTTTTTATAATAATAGGGGCAATCTGTTTCGCTTTTGGGGCGATACTTAGATTGGCTCGCTTTAATATCTCAGAAACTCCGGGATATACAGGTGTTCCTACTCCTATTAGCGCTTTATTAATGATTAGTTTTTTTTATGCTAACTATTTTTATTCATTTGCTTTTGGTGAGTTCTTGGAGATTTCATCATATATTGTACCGATTATCATGGTGCTAGTAGGTTGGTTCAATATTACGACTTATATCCATTATGCAGAGAAAGATAAAGCAACTTATATTATGTTTATTATTCTTGCTCCTCTTTGTCCGATATTAGGAATTGTTGGTATAAGTTCACCTAATTTATTAACATCGATCATTGTGTCGATCTTCTTTTTAGGATCTTTCTTTCTTATATTATTATTTATAATAAGGGGATTTTTTCTTTACTTTAAGATGAAACAAAAGCTTAAATAATATAATACAATTTTTTCTTCCAATTCTCAATACTTTCTAAAATTTCTCTCTTATCATTTTCGTCTAATATGGTGAATTTCTCTTTAAATTTATTTATTATACTTCTAATTTTATGTAAGGTTACAGAAAAACCTTTTTTCTCTAGTATTAAATCAGCAATATCTTGCAGTTCTCTGCCAAAATCATCACCTTTAAGATTCCCTAATTTCTGAATTAAATTAGTAAACGCATTATTAATTTCTATTCCTGCCTCATCATCAGCATTTGGTTGTGTTACTTTTACAAATTCAATTTTTTCCTTTAATTTTTGCTTCAAATCTGTTATTTGAGGTTTTGACGATAAAGGTTTTTTTGGCAATGGAGTTTTAATCGCCCTTTTATCTTCTTTTTGAATTTCTTGTATTTGACCAGGAACTATAGCTGGTTGAGTTCTTTTCTTTTCAATTTTTGTTGGCTTCTTTTCTTTCTTTTCAGGTAAAGCTTTTGTTTTAATTATAGGCTTAGCTGTTGTGAGTGTTTTAGTTGGTTTTGTCTTAGTAAATTCTGATTTTTTCACTTGGGTAGCATGAAATGTATCCGAATAAGCATTTTCCCATATATTATTAGTTAAAGGTTGGAATAAATCAATTAATGGTTGAAAACTGCTTCTGATTCCAACAAAATCATATAAAGGTTGCGCTGATTCTTGAATTACACCTATAAAGAATTCACTATTATCACTATTTAAAATAACTAAATTTTCATTTTGGAAGGATCTGTATAATAAAGTCTTGATATTATTAAAATTTTTAACAATACTATTTGTGTGGGCTTCTGAAGATACAATCTTTATTTTCAAATTACTAGAAAGACCATCAAATTGTTCTATTGCTAAATGATTTTCTAGGTGGGGAATTATTATCGTCAGGTTCTCTTTAGAATTTGAAATAAGGTTTTGAATTGCTTCATTAATCATAGTAACACTATTTACTATCTGGACATTATTAAACTGAGGCTTTAAATCAAAAGTACGTATTTCTTGAAAATAATTTTTCATTACATCTTCAATAGGTTTATTCAAACTCGAAATTTCATTTATAGAATTCTGGAGTATAATATCTAAATTTTCAGATATTTTATTTTGAACCTTTATAATAGCAGAAGAAAGATTGTCATTGTTTTCTTTAAGGAGATCATGAATTTTATTCAGGTTAGTTTCAAAATTAGTCAACATATTCAAAAGAAGCATTTTAAAATCATTTCTATACTGAAATATTACATCTGCTGTCTTATTTATAGGTTTAGTTATGTCCTTAAATTCTTTTTCAATAATTTCATGTAAATTATTCGTGAAATCTACGACCATATTTTCAAATTTCTCTTTAAAAAGCTCCTCAATTAGAGAGATAACTTCTTTCTTCTTAATGTTCCCAATTAAATCTGTTTTAAGAGAATTTATTATTTTAATTAAATCAGCAAACTTTGTTTGAGTAATACTTTTAATATTTTGATGAAGATCAGAGATTTCCTTACTAATCTTCTTTAAATCTTCCATACCTTCAACAATATCTTCTACTTCTTGTTTTTGGATAATAGAATCTTCATCAATATCTTTTTTAATATCATGAAATGTTTTTAAAATTGTATCTAACTCAATCACCTTATTTTCCTCGAAAATCTGCTCTACAGAATCTAGCATTAATTCCCGTATTGAATTTTTAATATTAGGCAAATTCGTTGCAATATTATCATAATAATTTAAAATTGGAAGAATAGGAGGTAAAGTTGAATAAAGAATTAAATTAGCTTGCTTTTTAGGAGAAAGCGGTATTAATAAACCAGCGTCTTTAAGCTCATTTAAGCATTTATCAAACTCTTCTTGAGTTGCTTTTGGAACAATTCTATATAGTTCATAGTAAGAACGTGGAAATTTACCCAATGATTTCAGATATACCTCTATAGCATACTCAGAAAGTTGTATTTTTCTTAAAAAGTCATCCATTCATTCTTCACTCATTTATGTAACTCATTTTTGACAAACAGATATAGAGTTATAAACTATATGAATTTTAATTTATATTTATTTTATCTATTTCTTTTCTAAAAAATATTTAAGGAGGTTCTATCATTAATAATATTAAAGTTACT
Source organism: Promethearchaeota archaeon (assembly GCA_016839915.1). Lineage (GTDB taxonomy): Archaea > Asgardarchaeota > Lokiarchaeia > Sigyniarchaeales > SOKP01 > Loki-b32. The sequence goes on along the minus strand of JAEOTH010000056.1, from coordinate 3,710 downwards.
TCTTAAACTTAAACAAACTAATGTGAAAGAAATGACTGAAGATATCTATTTTTACTTGGATTTAACAAAAGATTTATTGAAGAAAAAGGAAATAATTAAATCAATTAAATTTTATATTGAGGAAAAAAACAAAGTAAATATAAATGGACATTATTCTCTTTTATTATTTCAAGAAGAAGGGAATCCAATCTTTATAACTGATAAAAAGGGCTCTGAGATAATAGTTAAATCTATTGAAGAAAACTGGAAAATGCGTCCGAAAAAGCAAAGTTATTTTGAAAATGGTTTGTTTTATATTTTTTCTTACATTGCTGAAACCGTAAGAAAAAAATCTAAATATAATCGAATTATAATTATTACAGACACTCCATCCGATCTTTCTGAAGATTATCAAGAAGCATTATTCAATCTTGTTTCTAAAATTAAAAACTTTCCAACTTTCATCGATATTATACGAGTCTCGGGAATTTCTGAACGATTTTTCAGTGATGATGTAAAATTAAACATGCTTTCTAGTGATACAAAGGGAGGTATTTTCTATATCAAAGATAGAAAAGAATTCTCTGAAGTAATTAAGAAGCTCGTAAAAACAAAACAATTCGTTTCTACTTTTGTAGATAAACCCGAGTTAATTAAAATAAGTAATGAAGATTATGCATTTTACAACCATTTAGCTAAACCATTAAAAAAACCTGAAAAAGTTGAAGGTTTAGTGTGTCATTTCTGTAAAGAAGAAGTATGTCCTGTGTGTACAGATATATATGATCTACCATTAATTTGTGAGGATTGCAATTCAAGCTTTCATAATTGCTGTGTTACAAATCACGTAATAAATCACAATATTGGCATACCTAACATATTTCGTTGTCCAAATAAAGAGTGTGATGTTCTTTTAAAACTCGATGAAGATGAAATTATTGAAGTATCTGGTGAAGTTGAATTAAGTACTGTAAAAGAATACCTAGAAGAAGATGGATCAGAGAAAATTAATAAAGAACTTCCTAAAGTAACACCACTACCAAAATCGGTCCATCTCGAGGAGGAAAAAAGTGGTGTTAGTGAATCAATTACAACTCCTGCAGAAGAAGATTCTGTTAAAACTATCCGTATTGGAGGTTTTTTTGGGAAAGTCTATACTGTTAGGAAAGTAGGTGATAAAATTGTGTATGAAAAAACCACACAAACCGCTTTTAAATCAAGTTCAACAACTCAAAAAGGAGAAAATTTAAGGTCAAAAGAACTAATCAATAATAGAGAAAAAAAAAACCCGAATTTCATCATATGTCAGCAATGTGGGACCCAAAACATTACTCAACAACTCAAATGTTCTAATTGTGGATATAAATTATAAGATCAAGACAATCTGAGTTTTATAATACTTTTGTAATATAGTATTTTAATATAATCAAATGAAAAGAAAAGTATGAAAAAATAGATCGAAGAGTTTTTAGAATTATCAATAAAAATAAATAAAAATTATGTTATTATTCTTTTAAAGTTTTAAAATTGATAATATGTTGCCTAGAACTGAAGCAGTAAATTCTGAAGAGTTTATATTTTTCCTCGATTTAGTATCTAATTTTCTTAAGAAGAAGCCCTTAATAAAAGCGATTAATTCTTTTATAAAAGAAAAGGATAAATATAATGCGTTAACTTCTTATGGAGTGTTAATATTTCAAAAAGAAGATAACCCAATTAATGTTTATGATTTAAAAGATGCTGAAACTGTTTCAAACACCATCAATGATGCTTGGGAAACTAGGGAACTAAATCAAAGTTATTTAGAAAATGGGTTATATGAGATACTTGCATACATTTTTAGAAAAAGCCGTGAAGCAAGAAAAAATTATCGTGTTATAATTATTACAGATACTCCCAGTAAATTATCTGAAGATTATTATAATGCACTTTATGATTTATTAATAAAAGCAAAAAAATTTTCAGCATTTATCGATATTATTCGTGTTGGAGATGAGAAGTTTTATGAAGATGATGTTAAACTTAAAGTAATATCTAGTGAAACTCATGGAGGGACGTTTTATTGTCCAAATGAAAAACTTCTCCAAAATGTTTTAGGTTCTTTAATTCAAAACAAAAAGGAATTTAAAGTTCTTAAAGCAGATGATTCTGAAGCCATATTAATAGAAGATAAGATCTTTTACGAGCGTTTAGCAGTAGACCTGATTAGTTTAACGCCTGAAGATCAAGAAATATGTGATATATGTGAACAAGAGTTATGCCCTATTTGTGAAGCTCATTCAGATGAAATACATAAATGCTATAATTGTGATGCTAAATATCATAGTTGTTGTGCAGCAAAATATTCACTTGCAAAAAATATTGGATTTAAACATGTGTTCCGATGTTTACAATGTGAAACTCTTTTGAAATTAGATGAAGAATTTGTGAATATGATATATGAAGAGGATTTAGAAGAAGAATTAGCTGATATCGAAATTCAAGATGTTATAACTGAAAACCCTATTATAGAAGAAAAAGAACAAGTATTAGAAGGAGTAGAAGAATTAAGTGTTACCGAACCAGAATCCGCACCCCCTGTAGAAACAAAAAAAGTAAGAGTCGGCGGGTTTTTTGGAAAAGAAATTACAATTGGTGCCACAAATTTTAAAAGCAAAGATCTGACAAAAATTTCTCAACCTGATGAAAATCCTGAAAAACCTATCTCAATCACTAATCTAAAGCCACCAAGAAAGAGAGGAGCAGCAACAATAAAATTATGTAAAATTTGTGGAGCTACAATCCAAAATACTGTAAATTGCCCTACATGTGGAGCAAGAATTGATTAATTCATACAACATTCCAGGTTTTTAAGTTTTCTCGAAGAAATACACCTGAAATATTTATCTCTTTTACAGTGCTACTTTTTTCATTAATATTAAGACTTGATCTATTTTTTCTTTATGAAAATCAAACTAGCTTAAGTTTTAATATTTGATTAATATATCAAACCTATACACTATAATAGATGGTATAAATGTTTATTAAAGATGAATTAGATATTTTTTATAGAAATAGACCCAAGACGGGAGAACTTTGGAAAAAAGCACTTAAAGTGTTACCTGGGGGGATTTCTCATAATATTAGAACATTTGGATTGCCATTAATCGGTGCCTTTCCTATTTTCATTAATTCTGCTAGTGGGCCATATATTAAAGATATTGATGATATTAAATATATTGATTGCTGGAATGGTCATTTTGCCATGATTCTTGGTCATAATCCTCCTCAAGTCAGAGAAGAAATAGAAATCAAATTAAAAAATGGGTGGCATTTTGGCACAAATACTGAGTACCAAGTTAGACTAGCAGAATATATCTCTAATGAAAATCCTAGTATTGAAAAAGTAAGATTCTGCACAAGTGGTACAGAAGCTACGATGTATGCTACAAGATTGGCAAGGGCATTTACTAAAAAGAAGCTTGTAGCTAAAGCTGAACTTGGATGGCACGGAGCAAATGATACTCTATATTATGGCGTGGGTAATCTTAATGGTAGTATACCTCCTCCTGGCCTTTTGACTCCAGAAGAGGCAGGTATCCTCACTTTTGAGATAAATAATGATGATATATTCAATTTAATAAAAAAGAATTCAAAAAATTTCGCTGCAATTATTCTGGAGCCAATTTTAGGTGGCGGGGGTGGATTTCCAGTAGAAAAACAATTTTTAAAAAGATTGCGTGAAGAGACTG
>JAEOTH010000055.1 GCA_016839915.1 Promethearchaeota archaeon | reverse complement strand
ATTTCAAACAAAATCTAACCATAACTTCAGTTAGTATACGGTTCTTATCCTCATCATTAAATACTTCTTTCCACATTGAATCTTCAGAAAATGCATTATCGAGTACATTTACTGCGTTCTTAAGATCTTTTTTTTGTATTTTATATAAATCACTAATTAAAGTTCCAGGTATAGGTTTTTGGACCATTTTTTTTTTATTTTCCATTTTTTTCACCATTTTAGTTTCAAATAAATACCATTATTACACGCTAATTGATATCAAACAAGGAATTGAGTCCATGCATTTCAACGCGAGAGTAAAAAATTTGGAATCTGGGTGTATACCTTTTCGACTGTTCTTCACCGCTGCATTTACTATTGTCGCATAAACTTTTACCAGTATTACATTATCATTAAGAGTAGGTTTTTCTAACCCTTTTAATTCAAAAACATCCAGTCCTCCATATCTTGTATTTACCATCGCTTTCATAATTTTTATTACCTATTTATGTCCAAATGATTTATATTTAAAAATAGTATCTTAATAAATATAATTTAATATTATCCAATTTTTTAAACATTTATTAGAGAGGGTCAAATTAATGTATTTTTATTGGGCAATTATTGCGCCTATTTTACCAGCCTTAGCAATATTTTTAAGTGCAGTTCTGATTAAAGAGAAGAAGAGAATTGGATTATTATTTTTAGGAGTACTCTGTGTTTTTAATATATATGTTTCTTTAAACATTATTAATATATTTCGAAGAGATTATAATGGGGATTTTTCTATATTTCCATTAAATAATTGTCTAACGTATGTAATATTCTTTAATATAGTATTTCTATCCGTTTCCATATTACTAATAATGAGATTAGATTCATTTAAGGAAAATCAATCTATAATTGATGTGCATTCTTTTTTCTTCAAAATAAAAGAAAATATATTTAAACTTGATAAGACTACTGATAAACTTATATCAATTTTCTTACTTTTTTGCCTCTTTTATATAGTAGGTTTTTTGAATTTGTACATTCACGAATTTGGTCACGCAATGGCAGATATTCTTGTTGGAACCTATTATGGAGAAATAAGAATTAATTTCTTTCTCCAAGGTTGGGCATCTGGAAATCTGATGGGGGATGATCCATTTCTTCTTCTTAAAGCTACAATTATATCACTCGGGGGGTTAATTGCAGAAAGTCTGTTTGCGTCAATTTTGCTACTTATTATTTTACGGAAAAAAGAAAAGAATAGTTTCACATGGCTTTTATCGATTGTAATTTCAATGCTTTTTTTAAACCGAGTCGCTCTTTATTTCACGTTTCCTCAATTTCTCAACATAAGTAGCGATGTGTTATCACTTGTAAATATAGGATTTAATCCTTGGACTCTTTTTTTCATTTTCTTTCCATTCTTAATCATGACATTCGTGCTGACTTTAAAGTTGATATTAAGATTTTATAAAACTAGTTTAAAGAGCAATAATAAATTTCTAGTTATTTATTTCCTTAGTTTAACTACATACATAGTTGTTTTAAATATATTAAGAGTAATTGATGAATTTATTACTCCATTAGCATCATTGAGTTTTTACTAAAAATTTAATAATTCAGTAATTTTTTATTTATACCTTTCAGATGGCATATTATGTGTTCAGAATCATTCAAGGGATGACTCCTGCAAATAGATGTGTACTCAAAAATCCAGAATCGCTAGATTTCTATGAAAGAATGAAGGTAGAATTTATTATATAATAATTAGGGTAATTTTTTCTTTAATTCTTGTTCGTTCATTAATGTTTTAATTAAAATGTATCAGGATTTTAATATTAAAAAAAAAGAAAGAGTTTCTTTTAAAAAATAATTTATTTTAGATAGCAGTTACAGCCTCAATTCCTAATCCGTTTGCGATTCTGTCGCCCCAGGTCGAATCAGCTTTGTAAAAATATTTTAGCATTCGTTCCTGAATGGCTTTAGGTACAGTTTTTAAGCTATTGACAAGGTTTTGGATTAGACGATCTTGCTCATCAGGGGGCATTAACCTATAGAGATTGCCTGGTTGAATAAAATCTGCATCAACTCTTGGTTGATTATATCTATCTGCATCACCCGAAATCTTTAAGGGTGGTTCTTTAAATGCAGGGTCTTCTTTAGGTCCTCCAAAACTATTTGGTTCATAAACTACTTTATCTCCTGCATTACCATCAAATCTCATTAAACCATCCCTATGATATGTATTAACTTGGGCTTTTTTTGGACGATTGACGGGTAAGCTTTGATAATTGACACCTAATCTGTATCTATGTGCATCAGCATATGAGAAAAGTCTTCCTTGAAGCATTTTATCTGGTGAAAAGGAAATCCCTGGTACTCGATTCGAAGGATCAAAAGCACTTTGTTCGGTTTCTGCAAAATAGTTATCTGGGTTTCTGTTTAGCTCCATGATTCCCACTTTAATCAATGGATAATCCTTATGAGGCCATACTTTAGTGAGGTCGAAGGGATTCCACTCATACGTTTCAGCTTCGAGCTCTGGCATGATTTGTACCGATAATTCCCATTTAGGATAGTCTCCTTTTTCAATTCTTTCAAAAAGATCACGAGTTGCCCAATCTGGATCTTTACCTGCAATCTCATCAGCTTCGGCTTGTGTGAAACACTTTATTCCTTGCATAGTTTTAAAATGAAATTTAACCCAGAAACGTTCGTTTTTTGCATTTATAAAGCTGTATGTGTGGCTACCATAGCCATTCATATGGGGAAAACCTCTAGGGATACCACGATCAGAAAATAGGATTGTTACTTGATGTAAAGCTTCAGGAACTAAAGACCAGAAATCCCACCACATAGTTTGAGATCGAAGGTTTGATTTTGGCATACGTTTCTGGGTGTGGATGAAATCGCTGAATTTTAAGGGATCTCTGACAAAAAACACAGGTGTATTGTTTCCTACTAGATCCCAATTCCCTTCTTCTGTATAAAATTTCATTGCAAAACCTCTAACATCTCTAACGGTATCAGCTGAACCTCTTTCACCTGCAACTGTTGAGAATCGGATAAATAGATCGGTTTTTTTACCAATTTCAGAGAAAATTTTAGCTTTAGTATATTTTGTTATATCATTTGTAACAGTAAAAGTACCGTAAGCTCCAGCTCCTTTCGCGTGTACTACTCGTTCAGGTATTCGTTCTCTCGCAAATGTAGCTAATTTCTCAAGTAAGTGAACATCTTGCATGAGAACAGGACCTCTTTCACCCGCTGTTTCAGAGTTTTGATTATCAGAGACGGGTGCTCCGCCAGCAGTGGTAAGAGTTTTATTTTCTTTTTTTTTATCTACCATATAATTTACCTTTTTTAATTTTGTGTAGATCTAATTTTAATCGTTTTTTTGATTATATTTAAGCATTTTTCTTATAGTATATATAGACTCTTAATTAAGAATTATTCTTAATTAGGAATAAATATTAAACAGTAATTATTATTAAAAAAGATTATATTTTTATAATAAAAGTAATTTTAATAGCTTACTTTTTTATCTAAATCAACTCCAAGAAGAAGTGATATGGATGGATGACCAAGAAATAATTGAACTTTTTAGGGAAAATGAATTTAAAGTTACCGCTCAGCGTTTAGCAATATGTAAATTCATCATCTCAAGAGAAGATCATCCTTCTGCTGATCAAATTTACCAAGAATTAAAAATTGATTATCCTACAATAAGTTTAGGAACAATATATAAGACATTAGATTTATTAGAAAAGCTTGGAATAATACAAAAATTGGGATTTAATGAGGGTAGTATTAGATATGATCCTGATATGGAACTCCATATAAATGTTGTATGTTCTAATTGCGGAAAAATTTATGATTACAAAGCTGAAAATGTTAAAAAATTATGGAGTGATATTATATCAGATCTGGGAATTAAACCTAAAGGACAACGTATTGATATTTACTATGAATGTGATGATTGTAAAGAAAGAAATTGAATTGTAACATTCATTTCTACGATATTTAAATTATTAAATTGTGCAGATATAATGAAAATTAGAAGCAAATTGATAACATTAGAAAGAATATAAGTATAAATAAACTTAGCCTATTATATCCTAAAAGATCTTTTCATCAATTTTTTTAGTCATTAAAATAAGATGTTATTTTGCCCCAAATGTGGAACAAGGAATAGAACCACATATAATTTTTGTCGTAAGTGCGGAACTAAAATTAAATACTCAATCGAAGATATTAAATCAACTACAAAGAAACCAATTGAGTATAAAATAAACGACTTTATTACCCTAAAACTGGAACATGATAAAACTGTAATTTATGTTAAGAACAATAAATTTTTACAATGTAAATATTTGTTGATTGAGATTCCAAAAGATAGGATCAAAGATTTCGATGGTTTCACGTCGATAGATGATATTAGCGAAAAATTTGATCACTCCTTAGAATATGAAATGAAAAATAATGAATTGAAACCTGAAGTCGAATTCTGGGGGCATTGCTCTAATCTACAAGCATGGACTGAAAATTTATATGACACAAGTTTGCTCCACAGTAATTTAGCTTTTCCACTTCTCAAAAAACTGACTGATGTGGGAGATCCTATGGCACAGCGCGTATTTAAAGATGAAATTGCTGAAAGACTCACGAATCTTTATACGAATGTTGCTCAATATTTAATTCAAGAAAATTACTTTGAGTATTTTAATGGTGAAGAAATTGAGTCATTGATGGAAATACTCTTTGAACAAATCGAAAAGAAATTTAAAAAGAAATATAATTCTAATCTTAATAATACCGAAATCAAAGCATTGCTAAGTATTATTAAAACTAATCTAATCAGCTCTAAAGCATTTTTAATTAATCGTTTAAAACTTGTTGATGTTATTAGTAAGGAAACCAATATGGGTTTCTTACAAGAAAATAAAAGAATTATTGCTCTAGGATTTAATCGGTGTGGATTAAAAACATTACCCTCTTCCATAGGAAATTTTGAAAACTTAGAAGCGCTCTACTTAACTGATAATAAACTAAAATATCTCCCACCGTCTTTAGGAACTTTAACAGCTTTAAAAAAATTAGATTTGAGTGATAATCTTTTAATTGAACTCCCATATGAGATTGGAAATCTGAAATGCCTTAAGGAACTACTTTTAAATCATAATGTCATTCAAGTTTTACCTGAATCTATTTCTATATTAAAAGAATTAGAAATTCTTTCGATATGGGGCAATCAATTAAAAAAATTGCCCAATAATATAAATAAAATGAAATCATTAAGAGTTTTAGGGCTAAGCTTTAATCAACTTGAAGTATTTCCTAATTTACCCTCTGAAATGCCAAATCTTGAAATCTTAGATTTGAGTAATAACAAAATTAAAACTCTACCTGAAAATGTTGGTTATTTAAATTCATTAAAAGCTCTATGGTTAAATAATAATCCAATAGAAACAATTCCTTCATCATTATTAGAACTTCAATCTCTCACAGATTTGTATATTGTAAATACACCAATAGTAGTTAATAAGGAAAAACAAGTGATAAAAATTTTAGAGAATTTAGTGGCAAAAGGAATAAATGTTTGGAAATAAACTAAGTTATAGATGAACCTGATCGTGTTCCTTCATTTGAAACGTCTAAGTGTTTAATCCAAAAACTCGCTCCTAGTGGAGGTTATATTTTTTCATCAGGACATAGTATTAATCCCGCGGTAAAATTGGAAAACTTTCTTGTAATGCGAAAGATTTTAGAAAAATTCAGTAAATATCCAATAAATATGAATCGTATGGAATAGAAAAGCTCAATTTTCTTCAATTATAAATAAAAATAAAAAAAAGATAAGATTCGATAACAATCGCAAAAGCAGTTTTTTACTAATTATTATTTACTTCTTATATTATATTTTTCTTTTTGTAGATTTACAAAATCTTATATTTTAAAAGCGAAAGTTTCTTCCTCTGTTTTTCCCATAGGGATTAGGAGGGGCTTTTTCCGTTACGACAACATTTGAAGCTTGGGGTCCTTTTTGGCCCTCGACTACCTCAAATTCCACAACGTCGTTTTCATTTAATGTTTTATACTCATCATCTCTACCAGATAAAGCAGAGTAATGAACAAAAACATCACCGCCTTCTTCAGAATTTATAAATCCGAAGCCTTTTCGGCTGTTAAACCATTTTACTGTTCCTTTTACCAATTTTAAAACCAATTTTGATTACTTTTTTGAAAATTCTTTAATTTACAAAGAATCAATTAAGGGTAAGCGACCAAGAATAATAAACTTTGACT
>JAEOTH010000054.1 GCA_016839915.1 Promethearchaeota archaeon | reverse complement strand
TGAAGATTTAGCTAATTTATCTGTGCCAAATCTCCCTGAGATAAAAGAGATACTGCCTAACATGTTAGTTAAATGGGTGAAAATTGCTCAGGTAATACAAAAAAATATCAAAGAACAACTGAAGAGACATAAAAAATTACTTCTTATAGGGCTCGATAATGGAGGAAAAACGTCTATACTCGCAGTACTTCAAGATAAGTTTTCAATTATTAAATCTCTTTTACCTACAAGAGGAGTAAAAAGAGAAAAGCTAGATTTCTTTGGATATCCGATAATCTCGTGGGACTTAGGGGGACAGGTTCAGTATCGAGAAAAGTTGTACTTCAATAGACCAGAATTATTTTTCACTGAAGCAGATATTATGTTGTATGTGGTTGACAGTCAAGACCCAGATAGAATTCCTGAAGCCGTAAACTACTTCCGAGAAGTATTAAAGGTACTAGAAGAATTACATGAAATACCTTCAGTTTTAATCGTTATAAGTAAAAGCGATCAAGATGTGCGTAAAACTCTCCAATGGCAACAAAATGTAACAAGTATTAAAAATAAATTTAATAGTATTATGAATGAATTTGATGAATTCTCGATTGATTATTGTGATTCTACAATTTTTCAAAGAGAAACAATTATGCAAATGTTCAGTATCGCATTAAAGAAAGTATCTGATACATCTGAAATAATCGAAAATATACTCGAAGAGTTTACCCATCAAGTAGAAGCAAAAGCTTCAAGTTTAGTATCAATGGATGGACTCATTTTTGGAAGCTATACCGGATCAGATACAGATGAAATGCTGGTAAACAATACAGCTTTGTTACTTCAAACTCTTTCAAATTTCTATAATTCAATAGGATTGATAAGAGAAAAGTCGATAAAACTGGATTTACCTCTCAATGGGTTTACTATCCGAGGGGAAAAATTATTTGAATACTCAGAATTGCAAATACCTGTATATCTTTGGATGCTTTCACAAAATCCGGAATTATTGGAAGGTAAAATTGATTATTTCAGAGAACAACTGCTTCCTTTGATTAATCTCTTTCTATAAATATCAATATTTATCCTTATTATGTAAAAATTTAACCTTTACCTTTTTAGAATTTATAATTCAGCAAAACTTAGTCCATTTCCAATTCCTTATTTGCTGTTAGTAAAAACTCCTTACATTTATCTAGCATTTCAATGGCATTGTCTAATTTTGCTGCTACAGATTCTAAACCTTTTTCTTTAGCAATATTTCGCCATTTGGTATAGTTTTCTTTATGCGAATCATTGTGATCTGCCCAATGTTTACATAACTTTGATAATTTTAAAATATCTTTATCATGCTTGTCCAAAATTTCTCACATCTATGATATTAATCCAATTTAGTAATGAAAATATTCTTTACACATTAATTTTTGGTTTTTCTATTTAACTAGATTTAAATAATCTTTAAGAATATCAAATTCTTGAAAAATTTTTTTTTTATTTTTTCTTAGAAAAATTAAGGGATTTAGCTAAGGAATAGGGTAATAATTTGAATATTTCTAGAAATTAAAATAAATCAGTAAATAAATAATTATAAAATAAATAAAAAAAGAAAAATTAGATTAAGTCCTACATAATCTCTCTAATAAGGTTGGATCTATTATTTCTTTAGGTTCCCAACCTTTCTCCTTGAGATACTCATGCATTTCATCTTTCATATTAATTGGGATATCTGCTTCGACTCGAACAAATTTTTCTAAATCGTTTGGAAATTGGACACCTTTGTATTTTCTCTCTAAATCAATCCAATGAGAAAGTTTAATCATTCTTCCTTTAGAGTTATCTGCGGGTCTCAAACATAATTTAGCAACAAGGCAGATCGCTTGTTCAATAGATTCAGCAGTAGTTAATAGATGTTCTGGACCTGGACCAACTAAATGATCTGAGGTGCCATCTCTAGCATTATATACTTTCCATGTGTCATCATCATCAGACCTTCCAATATACATACGTCTATATTCTGCTGAATGAGGACCACAAACTGCAGGAACTCCTACTCCGTTAGCCATGCTCGCGATACTCGCAGCTTTCTGGCTCATCGCACCCCACGCAACACCGACGGCACCTACACGATTAAGAACATAATCGGCAATCTCTTCAAAATTTCCTCTTAAAGGGCGCCTTGCGAATATATTAGCGACTTTTAAAGCGGCTCCAGTGATATGTGGGTTAGAGACGCATGAGCCAACATTAACTAAGCCACCTCTGTCAAAATCTCCAGGGAATCGGTCGTAAAGTGTTTTACCATCTTCATCCTTGACTAATCCAATATCCATCGCTCCGCAACCAGAAACTACAACAATATAATTCCTTACACAAAATTCTTCTGCCATTAAGTATAATTCTTGAATATCTTTAGCATAATTAGCACATCCTATAATTGCGACAATACCAGGTATTTCTCCTAACACAATAGGAGCACCAACATTGCGGATTTCTGTGTCCATAATTGGTCCGCGACCAGATCTACAATTATATTTTTCATTCCGAATTTTTTCTCTTCCCGCATACATGATCAACGTTAAAGGAGATACTTCCTTCATACAATCGGCTTCACACCTACCGCAATCCAGACATGAATCATATACTTCTTCTAATAATGAGAAATCACCATCTTTTACCATTAAAACCCCTTCAACAAGAGGTAAATCGTTTGGACAATTTCGTTGACAATTGCCACAACCATTGCAGTTCATTGCCATATCAATACAGCCTTGCTCATTAGGAACAGCGCTTTTAGCTTTTCTTATAGGTTTGACTTTAATAGCCGTTTCAACAGCAACCTTTCCTGCTTTTATTGGATCCAGGATTAACACCCCATCCATTTTGCCACTAACTAAATCTTCTATTATTTCTTCAGCAGGATCATTGGTTCGATCAGGTAATCCGCCCATAATTTTTTCATTTGTAGCAATAAACGGAGCATTTACTAGTTTTGCTTGTTCGTGACTGCGAAGATTAACGCATTGTTCATCAACCATTACAACATCGGCTAGCCCAGAGCGAATGTAAAACATCTGACGCGAGAGAGAACCAACAATTTTTGCACCAGAATAGTATCTAGTTAGATCTAATGCAGTACAACAAATTGCTCCTACATCTACTTTGCTATCTAAGTTTTTTTCTCTCATGTAATCAACAAGTTCTACACCGGGGGCAACATTATGACCTATCATTAGAATTGTTGCTTTATTTTCAGTATCCATCGTGCCCATTCCTAATTCTACGATTGGAACATCTGGATCACCCATTGGAAACCCATAAGCTGCAATCTGGACAGCATCAGAAATTTCCATACCTACAGAATCTGCTAGACCTGCTAAAAAGCTTTTGGCCTCATAGTCTAAATAATTTGACTCTTGACCAGTATGACCTGCTGCTAAGAGATGTGTGATAGTACTTTGTACCCACTCCATCGCAGTCTCTAAATCCTCAAGCGTCTCAGGTTTCATTCCCACTACTAATCGAGTATGTGGCATCTCTACAGCAATATTGTTTCCAAAATTAATTGGTACATTGCCATATTTCTCTTTGAGCCAATGTAGTAGATGATCACCATGAGCCGAATGGCACGCTGCACCTATACAACATGCAATCTCTACAATCTTTGCGCATGCACCTTCTATGTTAATACCACATGCTCCTGTTCGCCCTTTAGAAAGGTTACATTTACCGTAAGTGCAATTATCCTTGTAAAAATTATGCTTTACAAGTTAAACAGCACATGTCACAAATTCACCCTTAAATTCGAATTGATTTAAGTTTGGCATGTAAAACGGTTTGTACCTTTCCATCATCTTAAAAAACCATGATCGCAGGGTTGGTATATGAGGTGATGCTGTTGGTCCAAGTGGTTCCCATTCAGTTTCATCTCCATATGAAACTTTACCGGTTGTCAGTTCAAATCCTTTTATAGTGCCGAGTGGTCCTTTATATTCATCTATTTTGACTTTAGCTCCTCTTTTTTCCATATTTCAATTCACATTATTTATAGTTTGATTTTTATTTGATTTTTTGATATTAATTATAATTAGAGTTATATTAGATTTTATTTTAATTATTATATTCCAAAACTCAAAATCTAATCTCTATTAATTGAAAAAAGTGTGAAATTTCACTCTATCCAATTTATTGAGACTTTTTCATTTTAAATGAATTTTGATTTTTAAGAGTGTAATTTGAATTTTTCTTCACAAAAACTCTTCAAGAATTAGTTTGCATAATAAGGTTTTTACCATTTGACTTTATATTCGCAGGTTGATGCCCCTTTCATCCTGCACTCTTCTGAAAAGTGTTTAATAAATGTAATTGATCCATCTTCTCTAAACTTATTCATAAATGCTTCTATCAATCCCATATCGAACGAACAAGGATAGGGTGTGTCTACTACCATAATACCCTCATCTTTACCAGTTTTTGTGAATTTATAAGAACCACATTCACCACCTTTATGATTCATACTATAGATTCTGTCAATCGAGTTTAAAACTTGTTCAGTGCTTTCGATACTGGGAGGTAATTGAACTTTTTCAGGTATTTTCATTCCTATGACTTTAATGGTAACATCACCTAGTTTCTCATATATGACTTTAAGTGAATTCAAAAATTTTTGTTGAGAATATAAACCATTTGGTTTTATATTTTTTATCCCATTTTCTTCTAATATATTTAATGCATTGTTTTTAAAAGCGCCCATACCATCCACCATTGATAAAATACTGGTACCAAAAATTACAACTCCAGGTGTCGGTGATTTAAATAAAGGCATTTATCCTTGACCTCGTTCATTAAAACTTAGACTGTAGGATAATAAACAAAATTTATATATATATAAGTAAGTAAAAAACATACATGTGATACTTAAGCTCACATTTAAACTTATTATTATAGTAAAGTAAATAGGAATAGTTTATAATTAAAGTGTGGATAAAAATCCAGAAACCGTTTCTTCAGAATCAATGATCCCGTCTTCTAGTTCTTCACCGATTAGGTCAAATTTGAATACACATTTTTCATGTCCTAATAAAATGCATTCGATTTCTTCAACATCAACATCCAATTGCAGAGTTTCAAACATACCACTAAAAAGTCCTTGGTAAAGGAGGCATAAATTTTTAGCCATAATGTTATCAGATTCTTCAGAAGCTAATGAATCTCTCACACTGATTAAAATATTGGTTTTTTTGAAGGCTCCATTCATTTCTCCAAAGCCCATAAGTTCTAAAGCTTCAAGATTCCCAAGGATGACTTCTTTTCTTGTTGCCATAGATTCTTTACTCCACTCCTTGTTATAAAAAAACTTATCCATATATGCCCTCCCAAGGGTTTTACCAACCCAGATCAAAATGTCATCGGCGTTTGAACCTGCGAACTCCGAGAATTCTATCAAATCAATTGGTCTTAACATCAACAAGCGCATATCCTTCTTTTTATCACCGAAAAATAATTGTCCTAATTTCTCGTCAATCATAACCTGCAATTCTTTTTTTAATCTTTTTGACATAGTATATCCCTAATTTAACACATGAAGAGTAATATAAAGTTTTTGTTTCATATAATAGAAATTTAAATGGCTAGATATTTAAATTTAATGTTTAATGCATGAAAACTAAGGAATTTTCTATTGTTGAGCATTTTATAGTTTAAAATTAGAGTTAAAATTACAATTTAAGAAGAGAGTAAATCAAAAATTGCTGGAATTACACTGTCAATATTCAGATTAGTTTTTACAGAAGTAAAGAGAAAATTCCATTTTCTTTTTTTTATTTTTTCAAATTTATAAATATCTGAAAGTTCTTTTTTTAAGTTTAGAAGCTGATTCTCATAGTTTTCGCTTGAAAACTTTACTAAATCAATCTTATTTCCTAGAATCAGTAAAGGAATTTCATTTAATTCATCCTTATTTATTACATTCCAAAATTCGCTTCTAGATTCATCAAATCTTCTTTGATTAGCAATATCAATCATATAAACAATAATATTAGATTCTTGAAATCCAATCAGCCATTTTGATCGAAAAGATTTTTGTCCAGGCATGTCCCAAACTGCTAATAATCCTTTTTCCTCTATTGGAATATATTCAATATTGAATTTACGAGTTGGAGTGAAAAAATTATCATTAAATTCACCAGTTTTTAATCGTCTCACTAGGCTAGATTTTCCTACTTCATCAACACCAAATAGAAACACCTTGAAAAAGGTTTCTTTTTGAAAATAATAATCAAATTCAGTAGGTTTTTCAATTACCTCGTCACCAAACCGTCGAATATCGATAAACATAGAAATTAATAGACTGTCAATCTCAATTTCATCATCAAAGGAATAACCATTCCCTTTATTCAAAAGTTCAGTTAATAATTCTTTAAGTATTTCTTTATAGTCATAAGGATTATCTTCATCATCAAAAATTAAACCTATAATAATTTCTCCATTAATACAACAAGTATACATATTTAAATCATTATAAAATTGAGCAATGGGTTCATTTATTAAGAATTGATCTAAATTGGATTGTTGAATGCTATCTTCGTTGTCGTGTTCTTTTATAATCTTATTAACAAGTATTTTATCTTTAATGCTGATAATTTCATTAGGGTAACTATAGATATTAAGATCCTCTAAATCTCGAATTTTCTTTCCTTTAAATAAAAAGATGTTGTATAACAACTGTAACTCAAAAAATCTTAATTCTTATAAGTTTGAAAATAAAAATAACTTAAAAAAAGTTTGGAATCTTGCTGATTTAAATTCCTTTTAAAGTTTTTGGTTTAATTTCTAAAAGATAAACAATTTCTGAAGAAGAAGAATATAAATAGATGCAGTTATTAAATCTAAATATCTCAGTAATTTTCAGCAAGGTGACATATTTTGGGGAGAAATTTAGTTTTTTTAAGTTCTATCATATTTCTAATCTGCTTTAACTCCTCAAATAGTAAGTATAATTTAGTTATGATTAATGATAACCTAGAAAATTTAAAGCCAGATTATGAAATGGATTATATAAAACCTCAATTATACTACCAAAAAATTCCAAAACCTGCTTCAAATGGTCATGTAGAGCTTTCACCGTTAGTAATTGATGATTATGGAGGAGGAAACTACACTTGGGAGGAAGCAGCTAATGAAACTTGGTGTTCTGGTAAGGGTTGGGCAAGCGAACCATATATTATTGAAAATGTACTTATCGATGGAGAAAATGCTAGCGATTGTATTGAGATTAAAAATTCTAATGCATCCTTTATAATTAGAAATTGCCATTTTCAAAACACAGATTCAAGTGAATGGGCTAGTGGAGTTAAATTGCTTAATACATTCAATGGAAAAGTAATTGATAATAACTATACTAATGCCCATAATTCAATCCACTTAGAACTGTGTAAAAATATAACAATATCAAATAATGACATATTATACACTGTTAATATAACTGGTTTTGGTAGGGGGATTACTATTGTAGATAGTAGCAATCTTATTATCTCTAGTAACGAGTTAAACGATCATTATGATGGGATTGTCTTGTGGGAATGTCATAATAATCTTATTACTCATAATTTCATTAGCACTAGGAGATTTGGTCATTACCCTGATACTGGATTGTATCTTTGGCGTTCAAATTATAGTACTGTAACATTCAATACTTTTGCTGGGGATTATGCGAACTTTGCAGATCCATTTAATGGTTCAATAATCAACGAAGATAATTGCTTAGGCAATGTAATTGTAGACAATTTTAATGTTACAGGTCAAATCTCAGGTCTCCAGATGCAAAATCCTGGTTCATGGTTTCAATTAACTGAAAGTAATTATAATTATATTTCTGGAAATAACTTATTAAAAGATAAAGAACCAGTAAGAGAAAACATAATTCCTGGTTATAATATTACATTTTTTATAGGGATACTTATGTTTATTTCAATAATTATTATGATTAAGAAATTAGTTTATAACCGAAGATTTAACAAAACAGATAATTTAAAAAATTAAATTAAATATTATTGATCCTCTTTTTCTTCCTCAATATCTTCCGAAGGTGTTTCTTTAACCTCTTCTATAGGTTCCTCCTTAGGTTCTTCACTCGATTCTGGTGTTGGTTCTTCAATTGATTCTTCACTTGGGGTCTCAATAGATTCTAGTTCTGGTTCTTCACTTAGTTCCTCACTTGGTTCAGGTTCAACCTTAGCACCTACAGGTGTTTCACAAACAGGACATTTACTCCATCCAGGTCTTAAACTGTAACCACATTTAGCACATTCGTTCATACTTTCATCTACTTTCCATTCAGGAATATCTAAACCTCCTTGTCTTTTCTTTGCTAATTCTTGTAATTCATCCTCAGTCCAGACCTCCATTCCTTCAGGCAATCCTGTACCTCGCTCAGCTGCAAATTTGTTTAGCTCTTCTTCGGACCAAGAAGGTATATCCGGTTGAGATGCCATTCTTTTTTGCGCTTCTTCTGCTAGTTCTTCGGCGGTCCATGTTTTGATTTCTTGACCTCCAGGTGTTCTTACCATCCCTGGTTGTTGAGATACAATAACCCCTATTCCCTCAGGAGCTTGAGGTTGAGATGGTACATTGCAACTCTCAGCAGAGAACCTTAAAAAAGCCTCAAAACATCGAGCATATTTATTCTGATCATCTCCTTCGTCAGTTACTAATAATAAAGTAGTTTTATCAGCAGGGTGAGGTATAGCAATAGAAAATACAGCGATCTCTGATGAGATCCTCTCTGATTCGATACCTGAAGTTATCCGTTCTAATGAATTAATTAATTCATCGTCCTTCATTAGGAAATCACAAATTGGATCACCATGTCTTTGATAACCTTCATGATATTTAGCAAGATGGTTTCTTGTCATTGTAGAATCTAAAGAACTAATGATTGCACTCACATAAGGATATATTTGAGATTTCGGATCCTTAATAGTATCATCGAGTTTATATCCTGCTAAATCGACTGATCCCATTATAGGAGCAAACAAAGGTTTTTCATTCTGCATTTTCCCAAATATTGTTGGTCTTGAAACGACACACTTAATTTCCCCGTAGTAAGCAATACCATTATCTAAAAGTTCCACTTTCTTGTCGAATATTATGCGAGGAACAGTTCGAAATAATACTTCTACCCAAGGCATCTCTTTTACAGGAATTATAGCTACACAAGTTTTTTCGATTAAATCCTTTAATTTCTTAACATAATTCTTTAATTCTTTCTTTATATCATCATATTCCTGATTTTCTAATTCCTCATTCGCTTTTTTTTCCAGTTCTTTAAATTTATCATCATTTACTTTAATGTTTCCACCAAAAGATTTGACATCTCCTATAGTATTATCTTTCATAATTGCAGTTGCTTTTTCAACAATATCCTTTTGAAAACTTGAAAGCTCGTGTTCTTCACTAGAAACCAAAAATTCAGCGGGATCAAATTCTAATTTGTTTATAAAAACTTGAAAAAGCTTTTTTAAAACGGTATCTGACAATTCTTTTCCCTTTTTTTCTGTTAATAATTTTGAACCAATGATATTTATAAATATATCAATGGAATGAATATAAAAATTTATTTGAATTAAGCATTATTTATAGGAAATGCAGAATATGTGTTTTTGTGTTTTAATATACAAAATTATGATAATCTAGAACTATGAGTGAAACACATTCGTATAAAAACATAACCGTATGCTTTATTTCTTCTATACCAGATCAAGCGAGAGATTATCTAAATGAAAAATTAAAAACTTTGAATAATGTTCAAGTTATATTTCGAAAAGATATTTCAGATGAAAAGTTAAATGAGCTTGTTCCAAAAGCAGATATTTTAATTGGGTGGCGTCCATCAAAAAAAATTTTAACAAATGCCACTAAACTTAAATTATTTATCAATCCTGGTGCAGGAATTCACCATCTTTTACAGCTCTTTAGAGAGATAAATACTGAAAGGAAGGTTCTTTTGATTAATGGTCATGGGAACTCTTATTTCGTAGCTCAACATACAGTTGCGCTTTTATTAACCCTTATGAATAAAATAATTCCGCATCATGAGTGGATGCGACAAGGTAAATGGCGAACTGGTGATGAAGATGCCGCCTCAATCCCATTAAGATTTAAGAATATTGGATTACTTGGTTATGGTGCTATAAATCAAAAAGTACACCATTTCTTACAAGGATTTAATGTTGAATTTTCAATTTTGCGACATCACTGGGAAAAACAAGAAGTTCCGTTACCGACAAAGATAAAAAAATATGAATTCTCTCAGCTTCACCAATTTCTCAAAGATATTGATATACTTATAATTGCTGTACCTGTAACTTCATTAACAAGAGAAATGATTGGAAAACCTGAATTAGAACTTTTAGGTTCTGATGGGTTATTAGT
>JAEOTH010000014.1 GCA_016839915.1 Promethearchaeota archaeon | reverse complement strand
TAGAACGTTATATCATTTATTTTTTCAATTTCAAGCAAAAATTGTACCTCATCCTCGTCTTCCAATATACAGTGCAAAAATTCTTCACGGCTAAGATAATCAGTGTATTCTTTTTTCATCAAGAACTCAATAACGGGCCAATATCCACTTTCCAGTCGCTTGGCAATTTCCTCCTTAAATGCTCTCTTTGCCAAGGGGTCACCAGCCTCGGTTAATTTTTTTAATAGTGGAAATGCTAGATTGCTATGAATAAGTCTAGTATCATAATCATATTCACTCCAGACTTGGAGGTTGCTACAGTGTGCCCAGAACTCGACTTCAGGAGGAATTTGTATATCTCCCATCTCATTATTAGCCCATGGGAAGAATCTTTTTTCCATCTTTTTGCTAAGAGTTTCAGCAGCTTCATCCACAGAGTTAATTTCATCAAAAGAACTAATCTTGTCAATTGGAATATTTAGTAATAGAAACTTGCACTGTTCAAATAACTCTCCATCTACATATATGTTTGTTCTTCCATCCTCAAACTTAAGTGTAATATAATTATTTACTTGAAAATTTTTCATTATTCTGTTAAATCTTTATCTTTATATTAAAATAGAGAATATTTAGACTTTTAAATATTCAGCATCAAGTGATTTTGTGATTTATAAGTTGCTCTATTATGAAGAATGCTATCTTTTGGTGCTACAAGCTGGTCCCAATGCGGTGTTAACTGTTTCTACAACGAAGGATGTAAGATTGGGGTTAATATTTTTAGACTGTAAACGAACGTGCGAAAAAATCGCAAAGTTAATATAGTTAAGTTAAAATTGCTCCTTATTTGTTAAGATCTTTTAAAGATCCGAATATTCAAGTTCTTCTTTTTTCCAAAATAGTAGTGTGAAGCTCAGCTTTAGCTGAACAATCCTTTATCGAAATGGAAAAGGAAGACTTTTTGGGTCGATTCTTTTCATTTAATTTCTCACTTCTACACTCCTTTATATTTAAAATAATTAAATATAGTAATAATATAATTAATAATACATTAGGCAGTTAATTTATTAATTGCTTATAATTAAAATTGTGTGGTGTCAATTAAAATCCAAGATAAAAAAACTCTGTTCTTTATAAATATTGAAGATTCTCCTAAATTTTTACAAAAGGAAGGATTAGAGACAACAATTCTTACAGGTTTACATGGTGAAAATATGATGATGGCTCTCAACGCTACTTTACCAGGTCATTCAGTGCCAACTCATTCCCATAAACACGAGCAGGTTGGGATGGTTTATAGAGGTAAGGCAAAACTTCGAATTGGTGATAAAGAGCAAGAGGTGAATGAAGGCGATTTTTTTTGTATTCCTGCTAATACTCCCCATAGCGATATCTGTATAGGCAACGAGCCGTTTATCATGCTTGATATTTTTTATCCAATAAGAGATGATTTTATAGAAAAGCTAAAGAATAAAGAATAAACACGAGATTTAAAAATTATAACAATTTTCTTTTTCTTATTCAACTGAATAACAAGATATTTATTGATGTTCCAATAAATAGATATCGGTAGTTAATTTTATTTAAGATTTAAAATGAACAAAAAAACGAGAATAAATAATAATGAGTAGTTTAGGAAATCTTAAGGATTGGAGTTCTGCAGAATTGATTAATCTCTATAAAAAAATGCTATTAATTCGTGAATTTGAACAAAGAATTACCAAAGATAAAGGTAAAATTAAATCACCTTTAGTACATACATATATAGGTGAAGAAGCGATTGCTGTAGGTACTTGCGCGGCGATTAATGAGGAAGATTATATTACATCTACTCATAGAGGTCATGGACATTTCATTGCTAAAGGGGGAGATATTGATTCCTTGATGGCAGAAATTTATGGGAAAGAGGAAGGAATATGCAAAGGTCGTGGTGGTTCTATGCATGTTGCTGATTTTTCTAAAAACATGCTTGGGGCAAATGGAATTGTAGGTGCAGGTCCTCCTATAGCCCTTGGAGTCGCCTTAGCTTCAAAAATGAGAAAAGAAAAGAGGGTAGTTCTTACTTTCTTTGGTGATGGAGCAGCAAACCAAGGTATGTTACATGAATCTATGAATCTAGCTTCAATATGGAAACTTCCGATTGTTTTTGTTTTAGAGAATAACATGTACGGATGGAGCACATCTGTTGAGTATGCTACTGCTATTAAAGACCTTTCTCTTCGTGCTCAAGGATACGGGATGAAAGGTTTCACTATTGATGGTAATGATGTAATCGAAGTATATAGCACTATTAAAGAAGCAGTTGATTTCGCAAGAAAAGGAGGTGGCCCCACATTAATTGAATGCAAAACTTATAGATGGGGCGGTCAAATGACAATGGATGCAGACAACTACCGCTCAACTGAAGAAAAAGAAGAATGGAAAAAAAAATGTCCAATTGAGACTTATAAAATAAAACTTATTCAAAATGAGATTATTGATAAAGCTATTATTCAAAAAATTGAGGAAGAAACCTTAACAGAAATTGAGCTTAGTATTAAATTTGCTAAAAAAAGCACAAAACCAGATACTGATACCGTCTTAGATGATATATACAAAAACCCACTAAATTTAGGAGGAAATTAACATGGTTGAAGAAGTGAAAACTATGCGAGGTTTGGAAGCTATACGACTAGCCATTGAAGAAGAAATGGAACATGATGAATCTGTGTTCATTATGGGAGAAGACATTGGAAAATTTGGGGGTTGTTTTTTTGTAACAGAAGGTTTGTTAGAAAAGTTTGGACCTGAAAGAGTTCGCGACACGCCAATTAGTGAAAATGCAATTTTAGGATGTGCTGTTGGGGCCGCTATGGTGGGTATGCGTCCTATAGCAGAGATTATGTTTGCAGACTTTTTAACAGTTTGTATGGAAATGATAGTAAATCAAGCAGCAAAAGCAAGATATATGTATGGCGGACAAATCAATGTTCCAGTCACTATTAGAGTTCCATTTGGAACTGGCATTATGGGAGCAGCCCAACATTCACAATCATTTGAATCATGGTTTATGCATGTCCCAGGTTTGAAAGTTGTATTACCATCAGAGGCCCGGGACTTTAAAGGATTAATGAAGACAGCAATACGTGATGATGATCCAGTTATCTTTTTTGAAAATAAAAGAACTTATTACTTTACGGGGGAAGTGCCATTGGATAAAAATTTCCTGATACCATTTGGTCAAGCGAGATTATTCACTGAAGGTGATGATGTAACTATAGTTGCCACTGGAGCGATGGTACAAGAAAGTCGAATAGCAGCCACAAAATTAGCAGAAGAAAACATTCATTGTGAAGTTATTGATCCAAGAACTCTAGTTCCTATGGATAAAAAAACTATCCTAAGTTCCATTGAAAAAACAGGAAAATTAATTATTGTTGATGAGGGCTGTAAAACTTGTTCGGTGAGTGCAGAAATCGCAGCGTTTGTAGCAGAAGAAGGTTTCCAATATTTGAAAAAAAGAATTATAAGGTTAAATACTCCTGATGTCCCAATTCCCTATTCCCCAAATTTAGAAAAAACAATCATTCCAAATGCGAAATTAATTCAAAACACCGTTAAAAAGCTAATATAAATTAAAAAAGGAGATTAAATTGATAAATCCGATATTTTTAACAAAGGAAGAGATTGATAGGCTAATAAAAAATCCATTAAATGAAGAAGAAATATTAATATGTCGTAAGAACCATCTCCTAACTAATGCTCGAGAACATATAATTGTGGGAAGCACTGAGCCAGGCTCAATTTATTTTAAAACTCACGATGGTCGCGAAATTTTAGATTGTACTTCACAAGCATGGGTTTATAATCTAGGTCATAATAATCCAGATATAAGTTATGCACTCAGTATTCAATCTCAGGAAGTAACTCATTCTTGGTCTTACTTTCTTTCCCCAATTAGAATAAGACTCTTTAACAGACTTGCTGAAATCCTTCCTGGGAAATTAAAAGGAGGAAAAATTAGTGTGAACAACTCTGGGGGATCGTGGGCTCTTGAATGTGCGATGCGGTTAACTATGGTTAATAATAAAAGAGGAGATCAATTCATTGTATTTAGACGTGGTTATCATGGATCAAATTTAACAATGATGGGTGCTACTCAACGCCTTCCAATGAGATTTTCTGGTTATGGGAGGGAACATTGGGTAAGAACTCTTTTTCCATATTGTTATCGCTGTCCTTGGCATTATAAAGGTGGTTTTAGCGGAGTTCGAGACAAATCCTGCAATCTGGAATGTTTGGAACTGGTAAGGGAAAAAATTGAAATATTTCCAACAGGAACCCCAATTGGTTGTATAATTGAGCCAATGCAAGGTCCAGGGGGGCAAATACCTGCACCTGTTGAATTCTTAACTGGGTTAAAAGAAATCTGTGAAAATAATAAAATATTGTTAATTTATGACGAAGCTCAAACTGGTTTTGGTCGTACGGGTAAGATGTTTGCTACAGAATGGTACAATTCTAATTATAATCTAGATGTGTCTCCTGATATAATGACATTAACTAAAGCTGCGGCTGCGGGAGTTCCAATTGGAATTACAGTTGCAACCCCTAAGCTTCGACAGTTGACTGAATTTGAAGAGCATTCTACGTTTTCTTCACCTCCGTTAGCTATGGCAGCATGTCTTATTAATATTGAAATTTTATTGAAAAATAAAATACCTGAAAATGCCGATAAACAAGGGAAAAAAATAACTTCTTTCATAAAGGATCTTTCTGAAGAAATCACTGAAATTGGGGATGTTAGAGGTCCTGGACTTTTCATTGGAGTAGAATTCGTGAAAGATCCTGAAACCAGAGAACCCTTTAATGAGTTATTAGAAAAACTAGTTCACATTGGATGGAAAAACGGAATATTTTTTGGTGAACAAATGCAAATCATGTCAACAGCGGGGTATTTCATTCAAAATACTCTGAAAATCAAACCCCCATTAATTATCAATGACAATGAGACAGATAAAATTTGTGAACTCTTTGAAACATCTTTGAAAGAAGCTATAAATTCTTTAAAATAATTTTTTTATATAATCTATTTTAAAAACACAAATCCAAATTAGAAATAAATTTTTATCAAATTATGAGTAAACAATATTTTTTTGTAGTGATTAAGCCATATCGTCAAGATTTTATATCAAATCCTAAAAAGGAAGAAGATGAAATTATGGCTGATCATTTTCACTACTTAAAATCCTTGGTAAAACAAAATAAGTTATTTCTTGCAGGTCCAACTTTAATTCCTGAAGATCCATATGGGATTATAATTCTTGAAACTGAATCCGAGGAGGAAGCGAAAAATCTAATTGAAAATGACCCTTCTGTCAAAGCAGGAATACAGAAAATCATAGATTTAAGACCTATTCGATTATCTCTAATAAGAAAGTAAAAAAATCATCCTTGAACATTAAATATCCATAAAAAAGTAATAATGGCGTTAAAAAAATAAAGAGATAAAATACCACATACTATATATACTATTCTTCTATATAGCTGGAAATCTAATAGTTTTCTCAATTTTTTTCGTTCACTTGTTTTTAATGTTTTGAACAACTGTATGGAATTGTAAACAATAGCAGTAAGAATAAGAGTATAAGGTACAACCCATTTATATGGAAAACCGATTATTCTTAGGATTAAACCTGTTTCATAATCAACAATTAAAATTGTATCAGTTAATAAATTACTTACAAGTATATTTCCATTATCTAACATATCTGCATCATAAGGATTTGCAAACCAAGGAGACTTTATTTCTTTTATTAACGATTGAGAATTCATGTCATACACCAATAATCGATTATTACCAGAATCAGTTATTAATCTTAAACCATTTCCAATATCATCACAATCTCTTGCTACCCTTAATTTTCCATGTGGAAATTCTAACTTGAATTCCCATACTATCTCCTTAGTTGTAGTGTTAATTTCAATTATTCTATGATTTCCAGAGTCACATATTACAGTATTTCCGTTCGGATAACGATCAGGATTATGTTGGTGATATAGGATATTAATATTAGTAGGTTGT
This sequence comes from Promethearchaeota archaeon, assembly GCA_016839915.1. Lineage (GTDB taxonomy): Archaea > Asgardarchaeota > Lokiarchaeia > Sigyniarchaeales > SOKP01 > Loki-b32. The sequence continues at coordinate 10,230 of JAEOTH010000014.1, read as the reverse complement.
CCATATGACCACACAATTTCCCTAGTTTCACTATAATTAACTTCAATTACCAAATTAAGATTGTTTAGTGATAAGAGAATAGAATCATAATTTCTTCCAAACATTGACCCATTAATAAAATCCACATCATTTATAAGAGTCCATGAAACTAGTAGAGAGTTCTGATTTTCTAAAAACGATAAATCTGTCCAACCTTGTTCAAAACTAAATTCTGTCCAATTTATATGGAAAGAATTTAAAGCATCCCAACTCCATAGAATTTTTGAAGGATCATTTATATCTACTTCAATTACTCTATTATTAGATGTATCACCAATGAGAATATTACCATTGGGTAATATATCGCTATCATGTATAAAAAACTCTTCGCGATGATTTTGCCATTTAATATTACTGTTCTCATCTATAATCATAACGCGTCCCCATACTGGTGAAACTAGATAGCATCCAGTATATTCTCCTTCTGAAATGTAGTCTACATCACAAGGAGTACTGTATGGAATAAAAATGGGAACTATAAGATAAAATATAACTGATAAGCAAGAAAAGATAATAATAAATCCAATTGTGGCCTGCTTTTTTGATACATTCATTGTTATTTAAAATACTTTACTATTTAGATTCCAATATAAAAAATTAAACTTGCACTTAACATAAAAATAACAAGGTATATAAATGAAAATTTTAATGAATATCTCCAAATTTGTATATTGTTATGCATGAGTCTCTTAAATTTACTTTTTGATATATTTAAAACTGCTATAATTATTATTTGTAAAATAATAATATAGACTAAAAAAATAGTAATAATTAATAAACCACGGATGAGGTAACTAACAGGAAAACTAAATAGAAAACGCTGGATAAAATAATATATAACTCCACCAATAATTCCAAATAAAATCTTAATCCAAAACAAATAACTTAATCCTAAGTTTTTGTAATTATTTTCAGATTGAAATTCGTCAAATTTGTCAATATTTTCCTTCATAGTATTCCATTTTATATAATTGAACAACATATATTTCAACATTAGAATATAATTATTTATTTCTAAAAATTTCCTAAAAGGTGGTTTGTATAAATTTTAATATTAAAGAAAATCTATGGCTTTTATCTATCATTGCTGGCATATTAGGAGTGATTACAATCTTTACTCCCGCATGGTCATATATACATGGAGGTGATAGTGCAGCTGGTTGGTTATGGGGTTTGTATGTAGAAAACGGTGAAGCTAATTTTATCCCATCAGATGAACCTGTCGTTATCTTAGGAATTGTCGCAACAATTATGATCGCGATTGGAACAGTGTTATTACTACTTGGAGGAATTCTTACGAAGATAAAAGATCGAGAGATTAATTTGCTATATCTTGTTGGAGGAATTTTACCAATTATTGCAGCAATTATATATATAGCTGGTGTTGCAGCAGAATATTCGGGTTGGTGGACTGTCTATACTATAAATGTTGCGAGTATCTTCCCTTTCATCGCTGGCGGATTAGGCTTGGTAGCAGGAATAATGGGTTTAATGGAAAAACGCAAATAAGCGAGATTGTTTTTAAATCTAAAAATATAAATTTTTTTTTAAAAATTTTCTAACTTCATTTATTTTATAGTATAAAATACTATAAACACATTAAAAACCACAAACTATTAATTTTTTAGTTCATTTTATCAATTACTTAACTTTATTAAATTTCATTAGTTTTACGGTAATGTTCATATGTTCAAACTCTTCACAATTGAAGGAAAAATTGAAATACCACCATTTCTATTTGATCAAGAAAAAGATGTGAGTGCTAGAATTATTCTTTCGGAAGATTATGAAGGAATAATTACACGTGATTATGGCTTTATTATTGCTGTTGTTGATGTTCTTAATGTAGGGAAAGGAATAATCATACCGGGAAATGCCAATACGTTCCATGAAGTAGAATTTACTATTCTTACATTCAAACCAACTGTCTCAGAAGTAGTTGAAGGAACAGTTGTAGAAATCGTTGATTTTGGTTCATTTGTTCGCTTAGGTCCATTAGATGGATTAGTTCACGTATCCCAAATTTGCGATGATTATATATCTTATGAACAAGTTGGAAACCGCTTTATTGGTAAAGAAACGGGAAAAATTCTTGATGTAAATGATCAGGTAAGAGCTAAAATTATCGCAGTATCACTGGGTACCGGAAGAAGCGGTAAACTTGGCTTAACAATGAGACAAAAATTTTTGGGGAAAGATGAGTGGATTCAAAGTGATCTCGATGAAATTCTTGATGAAAAGGAAAGAAAAAATGATGTAGAAGAAAACCCTCAATAAAACGTGAATAAATATGAAAGAAAAAGCCTGTAAGAATTGCCACTTAATTACTAAAAATGAAACAATTTGCCCAAAGTGTAAAACTCATACTTTAAGCGAAGATTTTACTGGAGAAGTTATTATTATCAACCCAAAAGAGTCTAAATTCGCAGCTCATTTAAAGGTTGTCTACCCCGGAAAATACGCTCTAAGAGTACGATAAATACATAAAAAATTTTATTCTATTATGTTTTAACAAGACTTAATTCTTAGTAAACGTTATATAAAACACTTTCTTTATAATCTTGATTGAAATGGATTTCAATTTACGGATTCCTCATGATAAAAGGCACCTGTTCACAGAACCTCTTGATATATTAATAGCAGGAACACGAGAGGAAACAATTATTCAAATAGTGAATATTTTTAATGATTTTATCAAATCAGAAAGAAATGTTAATTTTTACATAGTCGGAGATATTGTAGCTAAAGATTTTCTCTCTAATCAATTTTTAAAAATCTTTGTTAAAGTTTGTATTATTGATGAGAAAACCCAGAGAAATCATATTTGTTTAAATTTTGAGAATTTTTTCGAACAAACTATTGAATTTCAAAATCAAGAAGGTACTATTAGTAAAGATTGCTGGCAACTATTTCGAGACATCATTAATTCTGGGAAAAGAACATTAATTAAGATAACTGAAGGTGAAGAAGATTTATTGATACTTCCTCTTATACTTGAACTACCCCTTTTAAATAATGTAAAAAATTTCGCTTTTTACGGCCAACCACCAATCACAGATTCTAATATTATGATTCCCGAAGGAATTGTAATTATTGATGTTGATAAAAATATTCAAGAAAAGGTTAAAAAGGCTATATCAATAATGGAGCGGTTCTGATTGTTTTTTCAATTTAATCATTAAATAATTTAGATCTACTTAAATTAAAAAGCAAAATTTTATTTTTTATCGAATCTTTTGAATTGTATAAATTAAGTAAAATTCTTTATTTAATTGATGATATATAAACCAGTACATTGACCATGTCGTTTAATATAGAAATTATAGAAGAGAAGAAAAATCCTCTCATTGATCGAACAGAGATAAAATTCCGCATTGATCATTTCGGAAAGGGAACTCCAAATAGATTGGAAGTTAAAAAAAAAATTTCAGCAATGCAAGGGAGTAATGAGAAATTAACAATCATCAAAAATCTTGGTACTCACTTTGGAGCATCTTATACTATAGGTAAAGCTAGCATTTATAGTAATTCTAAGGACCTCCAATATTTTGAGCCCTTCCATATTCAAGTACGAAATCTTGAAAAGGAAAAAAGAACAGAAATTTATCAGTTAAAGAAAAGAAAAGAACCTTATAATCATATATTTGAATATTAAATAAAAATTTAAGATTAATATGAATTCCTCAAATTATTATAAAATAGAAGGAGATAAATTAGTTAGAACCCATAGATCCTGCCCCAAGTGCGGTCCAAGTTTTTTCCTCGCGAACCATTATGACAGAATTTAAGAGTTACTTAAATTCCGTAAAAGATCGTCGTGTGGAAAATGCGGATACACGGTTTTTAAAAGAAAGGGTGCACCAAAAGGAAAAGCTGTACCAAAAGGAAAAACTACCAGACGTACTCCAAGAAAACGCCAAAAAGCATAATTATTATAACACTTTAAGTCTATTTATTTTATTTAATTTTACAATTTACTTCTCAGTAAGGGTTTTTATTTTTATTTTCTCTTCTGATTAAAAAATTTGGCGAAATTAATGAAAGATTTATGTTTAGGAATTGAATCTACTGCGCACACCTTTAGCGCTGGGATCATTGATTTTGATGGAAAAGTATATAGTTTAATAAATGATATCTTTATACCTGAAGAGGGTGGGCTTCATCCTGTTCTTATCAGAGAACAACACCTGAACAACTTTATGCACATTATTAATAAAGCTCTTTCCGAAGCCAAAATATCAATAGATAAAATTAAATTAATTGCCTTCAGTCAAAGTCCTGGTTTAGGTCCAGTTTTAAAAATCGGTGCATGGGTTGCTCGTATGTTAAGTCAAATTCTAGAAATCCCTATAATAGGTGTAAACCATTGTATTGCACATATTGAGATAGGAAGATTAATCTGCCAAATTGAAGACCCCCTTGTCTTGTACACATCAGGAGGAAACACAATAGTTAGCGCTTTTGAATCAGAAAGGTATCAAATTTTTGGTGAGACACTTGATTTAGCAATTGGCAATATGATAGATTCGTTTGCTCGCGATGTTGGGCTACAACATCCTGGTGGTCCCAAAATCGAAGAATTAGCATCAAAATCAAAAAATTACATTCCATTACCTTATATTGTGAAAGGTATGGATTTATCATTTTCAGGACTTTATACGGCTGCAAAGTATTTACTTCGATCTAAAGATTATGATAATAAGTTTAATTTAAATGATGTTGCTTATTCTTTGCAAGAAACTGCTTTTGGAATGCTAACCGAAGTTACTGAAAGAGCCTTGGCTCATACAGAAAAGAAGGAAGTACTTCTTACCGGAGGTGTAGCAGCAAATCAAAGATTGCAATCTATGATAAGAAATATCAGTACGGAACATAATGCAAGATTCGAAGTAGTGCCCCCGAAATTCGCGGGTGATAATGGAGTAATGATTGGCTGGGCTGGAATTTTAAGATATAAAGCAGAAGGAGGTCACACAGTCTCTGAAACAATAATTAAACCTAAGGAGAGAATGGACAAAATAACAATCCCTTGGAGGTTCTAGGTAAAAGTGATTTCAGATGTTAAAAAAGAGAAAATTATTAGAAAAGGTGCTGAGGCTAGCCTTTATTATGGGCACTGGTTTGGTAAAGAAGTGATATTCAAATATAGAATTCCAAAGAAATATCGTAATGAAGAACTGGATAATAAAATTAGAACAGAGCGAACCTTAAATGAAGCTCGAGCTTTAATAAAAGTAAAAAATTACGGAATAAATGTTCCACAAGTATTTGAAATTGATTCAAATAATTCCACAATCATTATGAAATATATACAAGGGGATAAGTTAAAAGATATTTTGTCTGATTTAGATAATGATCAAAAGATAAAATATTTCAATGAAATTGGTAGAGTTATAGCAACTTTACATAAAAATGGCCATATTCATGGAGATATAACTACTAGTAACATTATAATAACTCCGGATGAAGAAATTTTTCTCATTGATTTTGGTCTACATGAATATTCTGATACAATAGAAGATAAAAGTGTTGATCTCCACCTTCTTAAAAGAGTTTTGATCTCTTCTCATGGGAAAGATTATGATGTTTGTTTTAATGCATTTCTTAATGGATATAAATCAGAATATAATAAAGCTGGATTATCAGAATATAATGGGATAATCAGGAATATTGAAGCCATCGAAACGAGAGGTAGATATATAAAATCGGATAAAAGATTATAAAAACATTTAATCTAACATCCTACTAACTTTAAAGAAGATATTATGGATATAATAAAATATTTTCAACTAGACTATTAATTAATCATGCAAAATGTTCATCTACATAATTAAATAATCAAAATAATTTATATCGCTTTAAATACACAACCAACTTTATATAGATACCTAACTTATAATAATATATTAGAAAAGAGTGAATATAATTTAAGGGCAAGGAATATATCTTATTTCTAATTCATTTTTATAGTGAGAAATAAGAGAATTTCAGAAACAGAATTTCGTAGAGTTAGTTAAATGACCGATACTGGTAATAAAAAAAAAAAGAAAAAAATGGTAAACATTACCATTAATTTGCCCAATATTTATGACGAAAATATTAAAAAATTAATCGGGATGAAGATTGTGGCATCCCGAAGTGAAGCAATAAGAACTGCATTGCGAGATTTTTTACATGATGAATATAACAATCTTAAATTGTTAGGTTATTGGGAAGAAAACTAACTTTTTTCTTTTTACCTAATAAAGATTTATATCATTAAATTATTTACTTTTACTTACTAAAGTATATTAGTATTAGGATTTTAAAGAAGCAAAATGCATTTTTATATCGTTACTGAGAATGGCGCTTTACGAAAAGTGACTAAAGTAGATTTTAATGAAAAAAAAGTATTTCTAATAGATGACTTTAAAACATTGTACCTATGGTTAGGGTTAAAAGCTTCAACAAAAAAGAAAAATTTAAGTATAAAGCGAGCAGAAAAGTTAAAAAATGAAAGAGAGAAATCACCTGAAATCAAAATTTTAAATCAAAATCAAGAGTATGGCTCATTTTTAGCAATAATGGATATTTTAAAAAAAGGATTGGACTCTATGGAAAAAAGACCTGAATTAAAAATTCGATATAATAAAACTCAGGAACTTCTCGAAGCTGGAATAGACCCTGATTTTGAAGCTGAAATCACCCTTAGCGCTCACAAACTTGCTCAAAAAAACCATTCTTATGAAGATTTATGTCGTACATTAGCTATACTTCAAATGTCCTTTTTAAAAGCAGAAGCTTCAGAACAAGAAATTAAGAAAAAAACTGATAAAATTTTTAAATCTTCATCAACATATAAAGAGCTTTGCTGGTTAATATCTGAATTAAGCATAATTCTTAAAAACAAATCTTAATTTTAATCAGTTGCTTTGCAAACATATAAGAATTATATCAGAACAAATTTATAAAGTACTACAAAAGAAAAAAACCTATGTAAGTAAATTTTGGTTTAATGTTTTTGTGACCTTAATACAAACAACAAATTAGCGACGACCTCTAATCTTTCTTGCTTCTCTCTCGACTTCCCGTAAAATAACAATATCGTTCAATTTTATTGGACCTTTAACATTTCGGGTCAAAATTCTATTTCTGTCAGGGCCTTCTAAAATCCGAACCTTGATTTGTGTTATTTCCCCTGTAAGTCCTGTTCGTCCAATAATTTGGATAACCTGGGCGGGAATTGATAGATCTTGAAATGAGGCTCCTTTTGATTTGTCTAATTTGACCATGTAATCGCACCAAATCTATATTATCTTTTTATTTCCTCTAATTTCTTGATAACATCGTCCAATGCACTATCGTTTCCAGTTCCACCTTTTTCAATAGCTATAGCACTTGATGAAACATTTATTCTAACTGTGTTTCCAAGCTCTTTTTTAGTAGAAAGATAAGCATATGGGATACTTTTTTCTTCACACAGGAGCGGAATATGGAAAAGAATCTCTGGAGGGCTTACATCTTCAGCCATCACTACTAATTTTGCCTGGACTCGTTCAATTGATTTTGTAACTTCATTCATTCCTTTCCTTATCTTAGAATCTCTAGTTTCTGCTATTTTACCTAAAATATTCTTTAATTGTGTTTTTAACTTATCAGGGATCTTAAATTTAACATAAGAAATTTTTCATCACACTCATTCAAATATATTTTATTTTAGATATATTTTCATAAATCATCGAGTTAGTATGAGAACTGTAGTAAACGATGTTAAATAAAATTTTTGATTTAGCCAATTTAGAGTAATAAACAAATCGATTCCCGCAAAATTATCCGAAGTCAAATTCAGAAATTATCGATAAATGAAGATAATATTTATATTTCTAGTTCATACAACAATAGTTATATAAAAACAATTTTTAATTATAAATACAAAGAGCGAAATCAAAGTGAGTGAATCTAGCAAAAAAGGATCCTATTTTATCCCAATCTTAATTTTTATAATTCCTTTATTTGTTGTTATGGTTAATATAGCATTTAGATTTCATCCAGGTTATATAATTTATCCGTGGGAATCAACATCAAACACATCCTTATTTTTATTAAAAACATGGTATTTCTTCTTTTTTGGGGGGCTTTCCTGGTCAATAGTGAATTATTATTATGGTACAATTAATTCAAAAAGGTTTAAGCGGGGAATTAAATCAATTGCATTATTTTATCCATTCTGGTTAGGCATATGTACATTTATTAGTAGTGTGGGGATTTCTACATATCATAATATTTGGTTTATAGCTCATCTATTTCTTTGGTTTTGGACGATTGGAGGGCTCTTATTTGCTTTTATTATGGTATTAAATTTTATTTTGTTTCAATTAGATATCCCAATTATGAAGAATAGGCTAACTAGAGAAAAACTAGAATTAGAAAAAGAGATAATTCCAAGATCGAGATTTACAAAAGCAGTTGACTTTTTAGAAAAACATGAATTTTTAACTTTACTCTCTCTCCTATTGATTTTAGGATCATTTTTTAGCATCTCTAATTTATTCAGTCCAGAAGGAACACCCCTACTCGCTTTTGTATTTACATTTTTCACTCTATTTATAGCAAATTTGCTTTTTATTATTAATTACTTACTGTCAATAAATCAAAATTACCATAAAGAAATAAAAGAGAAAGAAGAACAATTTTATTTGGAAGATTTTGAAAAAATTCTTAAAAATTTAAATAAATTAATCGAAGAAGGTAATACATATTTTTCTAAGGAAGAATTTGAAATTGCAATAGAAAAATGGGAAGCTGCCATTGAATTATTTAATATAACATTAAAAATTGTCAAAGAAAAGAAGAAAACGAGAGAAAATAAAAGGGTTATACAACTAAATTTAATAGATGCTTATAAAGGAGCCGCTATGAATCACCTCAACAAAGGTCAAGAAGCATACAAAAATTTAGACTTGAAGACTACCCAAAATGAATGGAAAATTTCTATTGAACGGCTTCAAACTATCATTGAATTAGCCAAGTTCAAAAGATCAGAATTAGATCGAAAAGAAATAAAATCAAAAATTGAGGATATACAAAATAATCTTAAGCGTTTGGAAATTGAAATAATGATTTCTAATGCTGATGAAGAATTAAAGTCAGCTCACTTACTACAAGATAAAGAAATAACTAAGACTATCAAATTGACTAATGAGATCGTTGTAATGTATTCAAATGTAAAAAAAAAAGCAGAGAAGTCAAAAAAATACAATGATTATATAGAAAAAATACAAAATAGGCTTCTGAATGTTCGAGTATTTCAAAAAAAACTCCAAGAAAAGTTAGATAAGTTAATAGGTGTTACCCCTTTAGAGAAGAGAGTAAAATTTGAAATGGACGAACTCACTGAGTTTGAGATTGCGACAGTAATAAAGGATGAAATAATAAAACAAATAATTTCCGTGATAAGAGAATATGAATTTATAGGAGGGCAAATAAGGTTTAAAATAGGGTTAGTAAATAATAGCAACTATCCTCTAACTAATTTTAGGATAACCTTTGATTTACCAAAATCTTTGAAATGGATATTACATGAACCGAATTACGAACGAAAAGGAGATAGTATATTAATCGCGAAAATAGGTGCTAAAGAAAAAAAAGCGGTTTCTCTTTATCTGGAACCTCTTAATTGCATGGAAAGTCATATTAACGCTACTGTAAGTTTTTTTGATGCAAAAGATAGACCTCATGCAATACCTATGAAACCTAAAATGGTTAATATTTCCTGTCCAATCTTTTTCACTGAAAGTGATGCGAATTTAGCACGAGTTAAAAGTCTTCGACGAAATCTTACGCATCGTGATAAAAAAATCTTTCCTATAATAAATCCCGATCAAGCAACTTCAATTTTTTCCTCAATGTTATCCGTTCTCGAGCAATTTGACATAAAAATGATATCTAAGGAATTTTTTGAAGATGATAATTTTGGAGAAGCTTGGTTTTTTGGAATAACGAAAGTTAAAAAAGAAAGTCTAGTTATGTATGTTTTATTAGATGGAAACAGGAAAACATTAGAATTTGAGGTTTCTGGAAACAACGAAGAGCAAATAACTGCTTTCTTAGCTGAAATAGGAGATCGAATAAGGCAGAAATTGATTGAAAATAATATAATCGCTTCTGAAGAGGGTTTTTATGATATGAGAATCACAATTTTATCATGTTTGT
>JAEOTH010000013.1 GCA_016839915.1 Promethearchaeota archaeon | reverse complement strand
TGCAGGTTTAGTTCATATGACAGGTCGAAACAAATTAGATGCACAATGGCTTGGTGTTAATAATGGAGATAAGCTCTTGAGCATCTGTAATTGCTGTCCATGCTGTTGTTTATGGCGTGTAGCCCCCGTTGTAGCTCCAAGAATTGGATCTAAAGTTAAAATGATGCCAGGTATAGAAATTCAGGTTACTGAAAGGTGTATAGGATGTGGGACATGCACAAAAGGAGTGTGTTTTGTTAATGCTATTAAATTAGTAAACGATCATGCTGTGATTAATAAAGAATGTAGAGGATGTGGACGATGTGTAGATATATGCCCACAAAAAGCAATTAACATAACAGTTAAAGATAGTAATTATGTCCAAAAAGCAATTAAGGAAATTGAAAACCTTATAGACGTTACTTAGAATTTCTGTTTTCTTTTCTCAAAAATAGTTTTTTAATTTCAAATTATCTACTCGAGTTCTCTCTTTCAAGGCAGATACAGCTTGAACTGCCTCCTTAATAGAATGGAAAACAGGGATATTGGCTAGCTCTAAAGACTCTATTATTATTGAATATTTCGGAACATAAGGAACAAAACACACAGTCGGTTTATTTTTATTTGTGATAATATTCGCAATTCTTCTCCCTATTTGAAAAGATATATTTGGGGGATAAGGAAGTAATAGCAATATTATGCATTCAATTTTATCTAAATCAGATAAATAACGAATTATATCTTCAATATCTGTGTCTAAAACAGATCCAGTTAAATCAATTGGATTATTAAATGAAGCTATTTCTCTAGCAACAGGATTCATAAGCTCTTTTAAATCTCTCTTTTCTTGCTGTGAAAATCGTACAGCGTTTAATCCATATTTTTTAAGCATATCGCTTGCTAAGACTGCATGACCTCCAGAAACAGATACTATTGCTACATCACCATTAGTTATAACATTTTCTCCAAACGGATTTCTTTTTTGTGATAAAACGTCAAATACTTTTAAACTTGTTAATAACTCTCTTTCAGAATGTGGTTGAATGATATAGTGTTGTCTTAAAGCATTATAAATAATTTTAAAATCTCCTGCTAAACTTGCTGTATGTGATTGTGTAGCAACTTTTCCTTCTCGGGTTTTCCCACCAAAAAATACAATTACTGTGTCATCTGATTTTTTAGCTAATTGTAAGAATTTTCTTGCTCTACCTTCTTTAAATCCTTCTAAATAAAATGCAATATTTGTTGTTTCTGTATCTATTTGACTAAAATATTCTAGTAACATAGTTTCATCAACAACAGCACGATTACCTATAGAAACTGCAGTTGATACTCCAATATTTCTTTCATTGAACTTTACAAAAAACTGATCGACAAGTACTCCTCCACTCTGGCTTATTAGCGCTACTGAACCCTTCGGAGGTTTTGTGATACGTTCAGTAGGTAAAAAAATAGTATCTACTATTGGAGGTGCATAAACACCAAGACAATTCGGTCCAAGTACTGCTATATCATTCTCAAAAGCTACTTTTTCCAATTGTTCTTGTCTTTTCTTCCCTTTTCCACCAATTTCTGCAAACCCGCCCCCAATTATTACAGCAGCAGGTATTTTTAAATCAGCACATTCTTGAATATATCCTAATGTGTCGTCAGGTCCAACCGCAATCACTAGGAGATCTGGAATTTCTGGTAATTTATCTAAACTTTCATATAATTGGATCCCTTCAATATTTCCTCCACTTGGATAGATCCCATAAACCTTCACTTGCATTTCAAATTCATTTTTTAGTAAAACTATTCTTCCAGGGCTTAAAGGATTCTTTTTACTAACACCAACCACACATATCGACTTTGGCATAAAAAGTTTTTCTAGATCCATGGTATAGAGAATAAATCTAATATTAGTTTGTATTAAAGTATATTTTTTTAAGATTTAAATAATATCTATTTTGCTTTTAGATTCCTCTAAATTAAACCTTTATTAGGAAGGGAAAAGAAATATTATCAATTTAATATTTTTTAAAAAGAAAAAATGTGAGAGACAGAAAAAATGAGAAATGATGGTAATTCAATTAAAAGTGCCGCTAAATATGCTACTGGACAAATTGCTGACCAAGCAGCGTATCAATCCTTTACATTCCTTGTATTTACTTTTTATTTTGCTGTGGTTCAACTCAATATAACATTAATTACAATAGGATTTATGATATGGGCAGTTTGGAACAGTTTCAATGACCCGATGCTAGGTTATCTTTCAGATAGAACAAATACTAAATTTGGTCGTCGTCTGCCATTTATTATGATTGCTATAATTCCTCTAGGGATTGTAATGTTTTTATTATTCACACCACCTTTACCTATTGGTGTTGCAAATCAACTAGGTAATTTCGCCTATTTTTTAATCATAATTATTGTATTTGAATTATTCTATACAATGTTCAGCCTTAATGCTACCTCTCTATTTCCTGAAACTTTTATTTCTAGAGAAGAAAGGACTATGGCTAATAATGTTAGACAAGTATTTCTTATTCTGGGTTTAATTGTAGCTTTTATTTTACCGAGTTTCTTCATAGATGATTATTCTGATCCTTCTGCAACTACTTTAGGACAATATCAGATTTTTGGTATAGTATTGGCTATTATTGTCATTGTTGTTGGAGGCATTTTTATAAAATTTACCCCTCGAGAAAAAGCGGAATTCAAAGAAGATTATAAAAAAGCACCTGGCTTTTTTAATTCGATTAAGTTGTGCTTAAAAAGTAAATCTTTTATGTGGTATATTCCAGCAGAAATTGCTAATTGGTTTGTTTATGGTATACTTCCTACGTTAGTACCACTATATGCAAAGGCTGTTTTAGGAATGCAAGATACAACTCTGATTTCACTCTTATTAGGGGCTACATTTATAGCATCAGCTATTTTCATTACAATCTTATGGAAACCGGTAGTAAGGAAAATCGGGAATAGAAAAGCATGGATGATTTCAATGACAACATGGATTTTTACCCTTTTACCATTGATGTTTCTGGGGCCAAATATGGAAATAATCGCAATAATCGTATTTTTCTTTATTGGACTTGGATTGTCTGGTTCTTTGTACATAATTGATTTAATCGTTTCAGATATTGTTGATGAAGATGAGGTGAACACAGGTACCCGTAGAGAAGCAGGATATTACGGTGTGAATGCATTCTTTCTTAGATTGGCTATAATAGTTGTTTTTGTAAGCATCGGTCCTGTTTTTATTATCGCAGATTGGGAAGTATTCACTCTTCCTGTATCTACTGCAGTCGAAATGGGGCTTCGAATGCTAATGTTTGTTTATCCCACTGTTGCATTGGTAATTGCTATCTTAGCTATTTATAAATATCCTTTAGATGGAGAAAAATTAATCAAAGTAAGAGAAGAAGTTCAAAGATTGCACGAAGAAAAAAAATCTAATATATAATTTCTTTAATTTTACTTTATTTTTTTTAAGTTTATTATTCCTTGACGTATTTTTTCAAGTATTTTTTCCACTTCATCTTTCTTTACTATTAAGGGTGGCATGATAATATGAGTATCTTTTTTATTACCACAATAATTGAGTAAGATGCCTTCTTTAATTATGGAAATCATACCTAACTGACTATCCTCTTCATTATGAAATTCTAAACCCCACATAAGCCCTCTACCTCTTGCTTCTTTAATGAGATCTGAATGCTCTTCGGCAATCTCCTCTAATCCTTTACCAAATACTTTACTCATTGCTTTAACATGAGCTAAAAATTTTGGATCGGATTGTATTTCTAACATTTCGAGAGCAATTGCACATCCAATGTCTGAACCTCCTGTCGTAGAAATATGGATAAATGGATCATCTTTAAACACAGGCGTTTCTATAAAAGGTTTATAGCTGCAAGTTGATAGAGGATATACACCAGAGCTCATTCCCTTTCCACAAACTATAAAATCTGGCACTACTCTTTCATTAGGATACAATCCTCCATAAATTGCCCAGAAAACACCTGTTCGTCCTAATCCTGCTTGGACTTCGTCACTTATCATCATTACTCCTTTATCATCACAGATCTCACGAACTTCTGAGTAATATCCTTCTGGAGCAATTAAGACTCCTGCTGTAGCAGGTATAGTTTCTAAAATTACACAAGCAATATCACTAGTCACAGCTTTTCGCATTGCATCAACATCTCCATAAGGAACTTGTTTAAATTCAGGAAAATTCCACAAAAACGGATCTTTGAAATCTCCATCGCCTGTAAGTAATGCAAATCCTGTATGGCCATGATACCCGCCAATTGCAGAAACACAACCGCGTCTTTTTGTATACGCTCTTGAAAATTTAATAGCAGTATCAATTGCTTCCCCTCCACTAACTCCAAAAGTAGTTTTACTAATATCTCCAGGCATTAATTCTGCTAACTTCTTTCCTAACAGAGCTCTTTGTTCTGATAAGAGCATATGATCTCCTAAATCGAGTCCACCATCTAAGGCATTCTTTAGTGTTTGTACAATTCTCGGATTTCTATGACCTAAATTAAATACACCACCAGAAGATCGACAATTATATAGTTCTATTGGGGGATCTCCAGGTTTTGACCCTTCTAATGTTTTTAAATGAATCCCATTTCTTTCGCCAGGAATTACACCTAATCCAAATCCTTTAAACATTCTTACTTTTGGCCCATTTACATGCTTGGAATATAGCCTAAGTAATTCTTTCTGAGATAAAGTACCTATATATTTTTTATTTGGATTATTCTTCATAATTTTAATAAAACATGTAAAAATATATTAAAATTTTGAAATTAATAAGAATTTTAAAATTAGTTCACTAAGAGAAAAGAAAAAGGAAAATAAAAAAAATGCTAATTTCTCTGCCAAATTTGATATTTAGAATTCATACCCGCATTTTTTGCAAACATGTTTCTTAGCATACATAGGAATGTGTCCTACATAGCTTAAGACTTTGCTTTTGTCTTCAACGGTTTTGATATCTCCACCAACGGCACCGCACATAGGGCATGTAATACGCTCATCACTTGCGAATCCCCCCGCCCCTATTTCTGGAGGTTTCAAATCTTCTAATTCAGATTCGACTTCATGAAGATGTGCTGAAGTTGATTCTAAAGATTGTTCTTTTTCTGTAACTGAATCGCTTAATTCTTGAATTTGAGAATCCCTTTGTAAAAGCGTATTATTTAATTCGCTTAGCTGTGAATTTAATTGAGAAATTTCACCTTGAGCAGTTGTAAGCTTAGAATTTAGTTCTTCAACTTGAGGAGATAAGCTGTCAACTTTACTATTAGCGTCATTAAGTTGTGTCTCTAAATCAGCAACTTTCTCTTTAGTTGCTTCTAATTCACTTACCTTTGCCTCACTATTAGCTAAATTATTTTCGAGATCTTCAGATTTAGATTTATACTCCGCTAATTCTGTTTTAAGGTTATTATTTTCATT
>JAEOTH010000053.1 GCA_016839915.1 Promethearchaeota archaeon | reverse complement strand
GATTGGATTATTGTGGCTAAATTAGTATCGATTCCTATTGATAATAAAATATACATTATCTGGGGATCAGAGGGGAAATTTGAAATTCTTATGGATATGTTTCTTAAAATAGGATTCTAATTTAAAATATTAAGAGATTTTCATTATGACCGGTCAAATGCCAGATGAATTTGAATTAAATGGAGAATCGTTTTCTCTAGTTGGTCTAAAAGGTCAGGGACTATATAAACCAGAGGATTTTGGAATAATTCCATATTATAGCTGTACAGCTTGCTGGCGAGGCTATCTTATGAAATATATTTTCAATAAGAATCAACTAATCCTTGATGAATTGCTAGTAAACGTCAATGAGCCACCAGAAATCAATGGTGTTCAACCTCAACAAGGAAATAGTCTATTCAAATATCATTATAAAAATTTGAATCTCAAAACGGTTTTTACTGGGAGAGTTCTTCTTGCAAAAGATTTTATAGATTCCATGTATGTTCATATGGGATTCCAGAGGCCAATGGCTTTTAAGATAGTTCTTGGATTAGAAATAAAAAAAGGAGAAATAGTGTTATTTCAAGATCTTTCTAAACAAATGGAAGAGAGAAGGAAAAAAGATCTATATAAGGGAGCGCAACCTAACTCTAATTCCACGAAAGATATCGAGAACTGGATTGAAAAAACTTTTTCTCTTGATTTTGATTAAATTCATCAATTAATTTGATTTATTATTATGTATCATAATATCAAAAATGTCAGACTTAATCTCATATTTATTTTTTAAGTTTGTCTTGTCAAGCATCTCTTTAATTTCAGAAGGTGTATAACTTGCCATGATAGAGGTATTCCAATAATAACTCATTTGCTTTGAAATGAATAATTTAGCAATTTGAAATATTAATTTAGCGCCAACTCTAATATCTCGTCTTCCATCGCCTATGCATAAAACGCTATTACGTTTAAGAATTCTAGCAATTTCATTAAAAACTTGTATAGGATTTTCCCAATGATGGAGACTATCATGAGAGATTACTGCATCAAAAGATTGATCTTCGAACATAGACATATTTTGAGCGTTTCCATAAACAAACTCAATATTATTAACTAAATTGTGATCATTCACATTTTGTTTTGCTATTCGTATCATATCTTTAGAAATTTCTAATCCAATCAATTTTATAGTAGGGTTCTTTTTAACAAGAACTATACTAATCCAAGCTGGACCAGGCCCAATTTCGAGTACCCTTGACTGATCTTTCAATTTTAAGTCTTTATAGATAAACTCAGCAAATTTTTTATATTCTCTCATCCGCTTTTTGAATTCTTTATTTAATTCTTCCATTGATAAATCTTCATGATCTTCTATAGCTTCTCCTTCTGGGACTCTTGGAAGCACTTTTCTAGATCTAGATTTACTCATTTAATGAATCCCTCCAAAATTTATTTGTTCTTTTCTGATAAAATTACTAGATTCATATAAAATACTCTTCAAACTTATATCATATCTTCCTATTCGATCTAAAATGAACTGTCTTATATCATTCACATTTCATCACATCCTTAAGATTTTTAAATTAAATTAACAGTATTATAAGTGATAAAAACAAGATCCCCTATTTAAAGGTCTCTTTATTGTCAATAGTGGTTGACATAATTTTTACATAATAATATGTATTATATGAACACAATGGAATTTAATGAAAAGGAATCAATTATTACGGGAGAGTATATAAACCATTTAAAGAATTTTGGTTTATCTGATGAAGAAGCCAAGGTTTATTTATCATTATTAAGCAGAGGGAATCGAGGAGAAGTAGTAGGTCGAATTAAAAATGAATTAGAAATAGGAAGAACCACTATATATGCAATAATGGAAAGGTTATGTGATAAAGGATGGGTATCTTCCGAAGAAATTATACCCACTCCAAAAAGAATTAAATATGTAGCTACTCCACCATTAAAAGTACTAAGTAAAAAAATCAACTCAAAAGAAAAAGAACTAGAACAGCAAAAAAGAAGTAGTCTTTTTATAGGAGATAAGTTGGATATTAACTATCAAGGAGCTAAAAAGCTCACTCTCAATACTGCTCACCCTGGGGCTTATAAATACTTAAAAACTCTAATAGATCAGGGATTCAAGATTAAATCTGAAGTGATTGAACATACAGAAGGATTGGATCCTCAATTATCATATGATTATGAATTAAAAGGACCTAAAGGATTTCCAAAAGATTGTGGTTTGGTGATTATTGAATTTAATAGAGATCTTGAAGATGATGAACGTTTTATAAAAGAATCATTTGAGACTTTTAAGAGTAAGACTGATTATGAAATAAGAAGAGACAAGATTCCTGGATTTCAAGATGTTAAACTTGAGGATACTAGGTTTAATGAATTTTATGGTGCTAATGTATTAATAAAACTTAAATTAAAAAAAAAATGGTGGAATGCTGGGCATCAGGCATTAATTCCAATAAAAAATAGGTTCTTTCTAATTTTTGGTGCAGAAGAAAATTTCCAAATTTTAATGAAAACAATTTTAGATGCTGAGAACTTCCATCATCTGGTTTGATCTTATTGAACAAAATCTTAAGAAATGGAAAAAAAAAATAATTTCTTTTATATTATACTTTCTAATTGATTAAGATTAGAAATTAAAGTTAGAACTGTATTTTCTCTGTGAATTAATGCTTTTAGTGCAATCTCTAATTCCTCAGGATCTTTAATC
>JAEOTH010000052.1 GCA_016839915.1 Promethearchaeota archaeon | reverse complement strand
ATGCTAAAAATATGAGCTGCGATGCAATTTGTTGTAATCGCGTATGTCCCCTCAAAAGGATGGAAAGGGATAAAAATTGTAGGAAATGTATTATGATCTGGATAAAAAATTACTGATGAATTCATATTAAACACAAAATTCAGAAAAAAAGATACCTGTAAGGATATAATCTCATATATCCAATAATTAATCTTAAGTTTTAGGAAATAATAGGTAAAAATAGATAATAATGGAGTCCCAATAATAAAAGTTACCAACTGAAAATTAGTAAATTTGTAACTTTTTCCGTTAAAATGAAGAATTGGTCTTTGGGCATAAACCTTTTGATCTTGGTTTTCAATCATGTAAAATCTGGAAAATTTTTAAAAATAAAAAAAAAAATTATTTATTATCAGTTTTGAATTTAAAATGAAATTTATAGATTATAATTATCGAAAGTACTAAAAATAATCCAATAAATAAAAATGGTTCAAAACCAGGAATTTCAATATCAGCGAATAGTTCTGAAAAAAAGTTATTTATTGCATCGGATATTGCTTGTCCAATTGCTGAAAAAATTGCTCCAACTATAGGGGCTAGTGCCATAAAAATCCAAACAGGTATAGCTATTCCTACTAATATGATACCAATTGTAATAGCACCACAATACCCTATGCCTTCTATAGCATCAGCACCACCAACTGCAACTGCACCCCAAAATATACCAACAATGAGCATTGAGAGTAAAAATACTCCACCAAAAATAGGAAAGTAACCAGTTGAAGCAAGATTGAATCCTCTCATAATTATAAACGATATTATAAAATTAACTACTGCTACTATAGCAAAGTATATTATAACTTTATGATAGGATTTAAGTTTAGTTTTTTGTTCTTTTATAAGCGGTGTAGTAGGACCTAAAGGAGTAGTAGGTTCTGTTGGAAATTGTGGAGATGTTGATTCACCGCAATGAATACAATATCTGGTACCTTTTTTATTTGGTTTTCCACATTTACTACACAATTCTTCATCTTCTAACATAAAATATCACTTTGATGTTTTTATTTAGTTAATTGGTATTTCTATTTAATTCTAATATAAGGATAAAACATTCTTATATATAAATTTATAAACTTTTAATGTAAAAGCCAAAATTTTTTTTTTATAACCTATTTTTTTCCAGAGTGGATTACAATAAAAACGATAAATTTAATAGAATTAGAGTTTGGTGAATATAATTAGTGAATACTAGTCAGCGTATCAACTTTTTAGTAGGATTAGTGTTTTTAAGCCTGGTAATCTCGTTAATACTCTTTGTCATTAATCTAATCCTAGTTTTATGGGTAAATAATACAATATTTTTAGATTTCCAAGTTCATATTGGATTGATCATATTTCTATTCGCATTCGAAATTATTAGAATCATGATAATCTTCATGATAGGAACTTTTACTTTAAGAATTAAAAAAATTGATATTAGAATTAAAGTCATAATATTAACATCATTGTTTATTGGAGTTGGGCTTAACTTAATTTTTTTAATTAGGTTATTTGGTTTTACCTGTTTTGCTCCAGTATACAGTTTTTCATGTTTGCTATTTGTTTCTATTCCTTTTGTATTAGTGGTTGTTCAAGAATATGATAATGATCTGGTGTGATCAGTAAAAAAGTGCTAATTCTAATAATATTAACCAAATTAAAACC
Organism: Promethearchaeota archaeon; assembly: GCA_016839915.1. GTDB lineage: Archaea > Asgardarchaeota > Lokiarchaeia > Sigyniarchaeales > SOKP01 > Loki-b32. The sequence continues at coordinate 14,232 of JAEOTH010000052.1, read as the reverse complement.
CAGAAAACAAAAGTAGATATATAGATTAAAGAATCAATTTTATATCTCGTTTTTACTGTCCTAATATTGATGATAATGATTAATACTATTACACTTACAAACATTAATTGAGCGGGTTGAATTATACGCCAAATGATTAAAAAAAAATTTAGCATTGGAAATCCAGACGATGCATCCGCACTAAGAATCCAATTGGAGATCATCGATAAAAAATATTCAGGAAAAATGAAATAGGGAATGCAGATTAGGATTAGTGGTGTAAAATAATAAATTAAATCTTTCAATTTAATCTTTTTGATAATCATTAGGATAAACGGAACAACAATCAGGGTTATTTTAAAAGTAGCAAGAGTAAAAAAAATGCCTGATAAGATTTTATTATTTCTTTCAAGTTGAATATATGATTCATATAATAATAATTGAATTATCCAATTCGTGTTATTTAAGTACATGTCAGCAAAATATCCAATACCAGAAAATAAAAAAAAATAAAGCAGATCTCTTTTATTCTTAACTAATTTTTTGATTTTATTTGCAATGTATATCGTAGAAATAATTCTTAATAAATCCCAAAGATATAATGAAATTTCTAGAGGTATAGAATAGAATGGATAAAAGATAAAATACCAAAAGTATATATATATTGCTCCTTCATTTGTTAGAGGATTCTCCTCATAATAATGTATAATTCCATTATTCATTAAAGCGTAATTGGTTTTAAAATTTAGATCTCTATTTCTTATTAATATATCAAGAAAAAGCAATCCTGTTGATTCATCTTGGAATATATAAAAGATAATCCTAAGAGCAGTTAAAATTGCTGTTATAAAAATGATGATAAGTATATAGATTAAAAAGTATGACTCTCTTTTTTCTTTAACAAAGGTCAATTCATTTGATGTCATTCAAATGTACCCCTTTATTTATTCTTTAATCTGGTTATTTTTATTAAAATAATACTTTTTAACTTCCTTTCTTAATATGAAATAAATCAAACATGATAGTAAAATGTGAATGCTGATGGGAATTATGTAATAGAAATTAATTAGCAGTAAAAATCCTAATCTCAATATACCAACAAAACTAATAGAAGTCGAAATAAAAACTGGAAAAATTACAAATTTTGTGTTTTTAACATTATATATATCGTTTGAATAAGTAAAAAATAAAATTGATACACTCAAAAATAAAAAGGGCAAAACTACTTGACTATCAGCAAGATTAATGAATAAAATGAAAATGCAATAAATTAAATAACTTATTGAAATTGTAAATAATGGATAATATACTTCTTTTTTCCTTCGGATTATTCTTATTAATAACTTTTCAGATTTCATTTTAGTTTGTGATGGTTTAACTTTTTTTTAAAGGATTAACTAATCATTTATTTTTGCTATAAAATCTTTTGAAGGAATTTCTCCATAAGTAAACATGTTAACTACTTGTTCTCTAAATTTTAAGTCTTTTTTGGCAAGATCTAGCATTTTATTAAGATTTTGACCATTATTTTCATAAAAGAATTTGATCATTGAACGTTTTAACTTGAAATTCTGTATAATACTTTTTATTTCAGGGTTGGATTTGTATGTTTTCAAATTATTTTTTGAATAATCTTCTTCTTGTAAAGCTTTTATAGCTGTTTCTGCTGAAATTTTTCCTGAAATTACCGATGTTTGAATTCCTTCCCCACTTATGGGTGATACAAAACCTCCTGCATCTCCTATAAGCATTAAATTATCAGTATATAGGCTTTTTTCCATTACTCCTTCCGCTGGAAACGCATAGGAACTTGACCATAAAATACTGGAATTTGAGCTTGGAATATATTTTTTAACTTTTGGATTACTAATAAATTCTTTATAAATATCATATATATTATGGTTTAAATTGTCCTTTCCAAATGTAAACACACCAATATTGAACCTTTTTTTGTTCAGAGGGAATATCCACCCATATCCTTGATAAGGTTTAAAGTATACATATACACATTCTTCATCTAATTGATGATTTCCTTTCATAATTGCACAATTTCCAATTGCTATTTCATCGATTTTCCATTTTGATTTTATTCCTGATTTAAAAGCTAATTTAGAACTCATACCATCAGCAACTATTATGATATTTCCATGATACTCCTTGGAGCCATTAGGTGATTTTGCTATTATGCCAACTTTTTTCTGATTCTTAATGACATAATCAAATGATAAATGTTTGTCAAAAAGCTCTACTCCAGCATCGACTGCAGCATCTCTCATTATATTATCGAGCTCTAATCTATCTATAATTATCGAATATTCATTGCCTGCTCCTTTAAATTCTAATTTATGATAATCTGCTGAATGTAAGACAACACCTATTATTTTGGGAATACTTAATTTTTTTAGTTGTGGATAGAGATCTATAACACTAGAATGAACAGCACCTCCACAGGGTTTTCGCCAATTCACATTTTTTTCAATTAATGCAACTTTGTATCCGGCTTTAGCTAAAACTTCAGCGCATTGGCATCCTGAAGGACCCGCACCTGAGATTACTACATCATACATGATTATAACCTTTAAATAAATAACTCATACTTTATTTATATCAATTTCTAATAATTTTTGAGTTTAAATAGGAAAAATGTGAGATAAAAGTATACTTCTCTTAACAATAATTTTTTTGTAAGGAAATGGAAAAAGATAAAAAAATAGTTCATGCTTTCAATTATGAGTTAGGTAAAATTTTCAATGTTTTGGACGGTTTACCAGCTACTTCTCAAAAATACACTTGGTTATGTACGATTTGTAAAAAGCCTCTTTTTTATAACCAAGATTCAGATTCTTTCTTGCATAAAGGTAATAGAAATTTCTGTTTTGAACCAGAAACTATAGAACATAAAACTATGAAGGTTTATTGTTATGTAATGTTTCCAAAATTCAATCCAGTATCTTTAAAAAAGTTAGAATATAAGATTGGAGATCAAATAGCGGATGTGTATTTCGAATTAACTAATGGAAAAAAAGTTGCTATTGAATGTCAAAACTCTCAAATTAGTAAAAGAAAATTAATAGAACGTACAAAAAACTATACACATAAAGGGATTTATGTATTATGGATCTTTAATGGTTATGGAACCTGCGTTTCTCATAAAAAACATCCTCAAAATACTGATGAGGTTGGAGTATTAGGATTGGAAAAAAGAGTCCATTCTCTATATGGTGGTCGAGTATATTATATGAACGTATCAGGAAAAAAAATCATCGATTCACCATATATTCTTCATTATTCACCTTATTTTGAGCATAAAAATTCTAAATTCAATTATCTAGGATATGATAAGTATTATCAGGATAAACGAAGTGCTACTCTTGGTAGATTACCAAACTACAAAATTTTATGTATAGAAAATAAGGGATACAAATTAGCTCGATTCACAGATAAACACTTGAGTATATTATGCAGTGAGCATATCAATAGATGTATAAAGCAAATTTGTCAAAATAACCTATTAAATGGAAAAACTATCTATGATTCAATTGAAATCCCTTTAAATTTAATTATTTCAAGAGTTAAAGCCCGTTATGGTTTATATTTACCTCACTTATTACTAAAAAAATCAAAAACAATTAAAAAACTTAATTTAGAGAAATTTTTTGATGAAAATTATAATATAAAATATAAAATTACAGTCCAAATATCAGATTATCTTTAAAAAAAAGAATAAAAAAATTATAAATTTAAAGAAATTTCTCTCTAACTATTATATATACAATTCCTATAAGAACAATTACACCAGAAATCATTGCGGTTATTGCTATAGTTAAATTAAAAGCTATTTGTTTAATAAATATTCCTAGCAATGCCCAAATTATAACAAAGCTATAAGCATAATCTTTCCTTAATAGTAGCATAGCAATGGTTATGAATACAACAACAATTATTACTAAAATTGTTAATATTTCAGCTAGAAGCCCAAATCCATTCACTCCCAGGACGATTAATACAGCAGTAACATTAGCTACAGTAGCAACACTGATCCAACCTAGATATATACTAAAGGGTATATGAACCGCAACTTTTTCTATTGTAGAGACTTCTGATTTTCCTATATTTAATCTAACATAAGTAAGTAATAATGAAATCAACAGAATTATCATGAAAATTAAAGATAAGGGGATAAGCTTATAATGCCAAAGAAAAATCCATATAATATTCGCTAAACTTCCAATAATGAAGAAATATCCTATTTTATCTAAATATTTCATTTCAACCTTTTCAGTTTTAAATATATCTCTGATTTGATAAACAGAAAAGAGTCCTAAAAAGATATAAATGATACTCCAAATTGAAAAGGTAATTCCTGCCGGAACAAATAAGTTAGGGATTGCATCAGATAACTCTTGAGTAGTTCCAAGTCCAATTGGTAGAAGAACTGCTAGAAAGTTAACAATTACGGTTGCAATAAATCCAATAAGATTAAAAATCTGTAAAAATTCTTTCTTCCTCATTTATCATTTCAACTCTTTTTTAATTCAAAGGTATTTATTTTATAAGGTTATTACAACTTATTTAACGATTGTTTATAAAAATCATTAAGAATTATGAATATTTGATAATAATGAATAAGAATTTTCAACTATAAACCTATAATTTCTTAAATCAGAATATTTAGAATCAATTTTATTTTGTCAGATCAATTAAAAGATGATCTATTCATTTTTTATTTAGTGAATTAAAATGACTTTTCGATTAGATGCTTACTGTGGTTTATATTGTGGTGCTTGTTTCGTTATGATAGCTTATAAACAGAATCGTTCTGATTGTATTCCTAATAATTGGGTAAGTTCTCTTCATGATAAAGAATTTAAATGCCATGGATGTAAAAGTGAGATAATATTTGAAAATTGTCGTGGATGTAATATTCGTATTTGTGCTCAATCAAAGAATTTAGAATTTTGTAATGATTGTTCTGAATATCCCTGTGAGAAAATTAAACGAATAGAAAAATACAATTTAGCTCATCATAATGTTACAGTCCATAGTTTTGAAAAAATTAAAGAGATTGGAGCTCAAAAGTGGTTAGAGGAACAAAAAGAACGTTGGTTATGTTCGAATTGTAATACTTCTTTTTCTTGGTATGAAGAAAATTGTTTTAAATGCGGGAGTGAATTATTTAATAGTAATAAAGAAGAAGATAAGCTAAAAAATATTTCAAATACTTAAATTCGTGTTGACATCTTTTTATTTTATTTAGTTTTAAAATATTACTTTATGGAAAAATTAAAAATTTTTGAATAATTTAACTTGAATATACTTAAAATTGAATAGAGAGATATAATATGGATTTTTATGAAGTAGTGAAAAAACGAAGGAGTTTCCGAGTTTATAAACCAGATATGCCAGAAAAAGAAAAACTTAATAGAATATTAGAAGCAGCTCGTCTAGCACCAACATGGGCAAACTTACAAGGCGTTAATTATATCATAGTAAAAAAACCAGAAAATGTTAAAGCTGTTTGGAAAGCGATTGAACAAGAAACAAAGTTTATTGAAGCCCCAATATTTATTATTGGCATAATTTCTGCAAGTGGATCTGGTATAAATAAAAACGGTGAAAAATATTATGGTGTAGACTTTGGGATTTGTTTTGAGCATTTAATTTTAGCTGCGGCAACTGAAGGTTTAGCAACTTGTTGGATAGGCTTTTTTAATGAGGAAGAGGTTAAAAAAGTATTAAAAATCCCTAAAAAATATAAAGTAATGGGAATAACACCACTAGGTTATCCAATTAAACCAAAAGGTGAAGTAAAAGAAAGAAAGCCTATTAATGAAATTGTTCATTACGAACAATTTTAATAAAAATCTTATCTAATTGAAGCATGAGAGCAAGAAAGTGTTTTAGATGTGGAAAGGATTTACGTTATTCGAGTTATATTAAAAATTGGAATCCTGACGATATCGAACATTTAACCGAAATTTGGGAATGTGATTATATTGAATTATTTTGTTGTCATTGTTATTCTTTTAAAACGAAATATCAACCTAATATTGATACAGAAAAAAATGCTAAATATATTAAGATAAATTAAGCTATAGTCTTTGATATTTGAATACTTTTTCTTTAAATAGATCTAACTAGAATTAATTTCATGAAAAAAAAATTTGAAGTTTTATGTGAAATTACCTACGTAGATCATAGATCAGGACATATAACGAGCCGAATAGGAAGAATTAATGAGTATCAATTAAGAACATATTCTAAAAATTCAAATGACTTTATTGTATTTAAGGAAAAATATAACTTTCCAATTTTGAAAACTGATATCAAGGAAATCATCGTTCTTAGAGACGATAGTTATATACCTGTTAACAAGACAAGTTCAAGAACTATTAAGTATATGAAAATAAAAGAATCAGGAAAAATTAGTTAAAGATTATTCTTTTTTAACTCATCTAAAATTTCCTCTAATAATTTTATTACACGCTCTTTATAGTTTTTTTGATTTGGATAATTATAAGAAAACGTTTTCCAATACGGACGTTTATGCCCAATTTTATATTTTACTCCTCTCATGGAGGTCGTATAAGAATTGCTATCAATTTTGGTTGCGATTTGATCGGCAATTATATACCAATGAAATTTTGTATTGATACTAGCTCCACTATTACTTGGAGCGGGATTCATTCTGGTTTTTAGACTATCAAACTTAAAACTCCATTTATCAGGGGCTTGCTTGGTTTCAAACCATTTACCCTCATTGTAATTCCAATTGTGTGAATCTCCTACTCTCATACCGGTGTAAAGCTTTTTACCATATACCTTAAAAGTATCGTACATCTTCGCTTCAAAATTACACAATTATTCAAAATATTAAGAGATTAAAAAATAGTATAGTATAAATAAAATAGAGGGCTTAAAATTTATTGAAAAAAAAAGAAATTTAGGAAAATTATTCAGTTTCCCGTTTTCCATTCATATGGTTTTGGACCAGCAAATATTAGGACAAATGCGGGGATTATAATTGCAAGTCCACCCCATCCATATCCTAATATACAGACAATACTTCCCCAAATAAACATCCATGGGAACCTAATATTTCCAAGTGGAATTACCCAATTAAGGAGAGAATCCCAATCTTTCTTAGAACATTTAATCGAGAATTTAGGGAAGATGATGAAGAAAGATATCAGAATTACTAAAATACCGCTTATAATCATCCAAATAGGATAACCCCACCCAATTATAACTCCAGGTAAAGTTATAAAACCCCAAAATAAATTAATAACTCCGCTTATTATTCCTAATATCCAAGCAATCATCCCTATAAATGATACCCAAGATGCGTGACTCCATTCTGTACTCATTTTTTTTTACCTCAAACCTTATTTTTAATTATTTCAATAATGATAGTTATAACTAAATGAAATTATCATATTATGATGAAAACTGATTTATATAATATTTGGAACACATTAATTAGAAAAGTGAGCCTAACAATTTTATTAAGTATAATTTTTTATTTAGATGAGGATTCAAGGATTTCACCTACATAATAAAGACCAACCAAATTTCCTCTACGCTCAAATTTTCTTGAAACTAAAAGAATTATTACATGTTCATTCTCATCTAATAATTTACTTTCAACAATGTGTTTGACTGACTGTTCTATTATTCCTTCAGCATCTAAGTTGAAGAAATCTATATTTTCGATATGAACAGGTTGTACTGCCCACACTAAACTTAACTCTCTTGCTGTTCTTTTAAACGGCGTTATAGCAATAATGGGTAATGGGGGTCGGTATTTTGCAATCATTCTAGCACCAAAACCTCTTCTTGTGATTACTACGATTTTGCCTCTAAAATTTAATTCTTGCATTTCTTTTGCTAAGGCATATATTGCATGTCCTAAAGTTTGAGTATGAGTAAGTCTATCAGAATCATATTCATCTGGAACCCTTTTAGGCATATTTTCAGTAGCGGTTTTTGATATTTGATTCATATATTGGACAGCATTAATGGGATACTTTCCTACCGCTGTTTCTGCTGAAAGCATCACAGCATCAGTCCCATCCGTAACAGCATTATAAACATCATTTGCCTCTGCTCTGGTTGGGATAGGATTAGAGACCATTGACTCAAGCATTTGAGTTGCTACAATTATGGGTTTTCCTTCACGATTACTTTTAAAGATCATTTCTTTTTGCCATAAGGGTACTTTATCTGGATCTATCTCAACACCTAAATCTCCCCTGGCAACCATGATTCCATCACTCACTTCTAAGATCTGATCAAAATTAGTTAAAGCTATAGGGCGTTCGATTTTTGAAATTAATTTAATTTTAGAATTCCCATAATTTTCAAGTATTCTTTTGACATGTAAAACATCGTCTCCTCCTGCTACAAAGGAGATAGCAACATATTCGGGGTCCATTTCTGCAATAAATTTAAGATCCTTTACATCCTTTTCAGTGGGGACTTTTTGAGATAATTCTCCTGCAGGAATATTAACCCCTTTTCTATTACTAATCAATCCTCCAGCTAAAACTTCTCCAATAACATGATCTACTTCTTTTTTTATAACTTTTATTTTAATAATTCCATCATTAACAAAAAAAAAATCTCCGACTCTCATTGATTTAAGAAAACCTTCCAATGGAATTGAAAATTGATCTTGATCACCTTCAATTTCTTTTTCGAAGACTTTTACTTCCTGACCAATTCCTAAGTTATAAGCTTTATCTTCCCTAAATATTCCCACTCTAATTTTAGGTCCTTGAATATCGGCCATAACTCCTGTATGTTTGGTATATTCACTTACTTCTCTTATTCTTTTGACTAATTCTCTTTTTTCTTCATGAGTTCCATGCGAGAAATTCAATCTAAAAATGTCAACTCCAGTATTAATCAATTTTTTAAGCATCTCTTTTGAACTTGAAGCTGGTCCCAGCGTCGCCACTATTTTTACCGTATTTTCTCTAAACGACATCTTTATAAACCGATTTTTTATTTTTAAAGTAATTTGGATTCTAAAATCAAAACTATGATTAATATTATTATTATATTATATTTATCCTTAAAAATTATTCATTTTCTACTAAATTCTTTACTTTTGTTAATTTACTGCGAAATTCCTTTCTATATATCTTTAATTTTTCAAAGGAATGAGTATAATCTTCAATCAATTTAACCTCTTTTAGTAAAAGTAATTGAACTCTTAAGAGTTTTGGGAAAATTGAATATTGAACTAACTTTAGATCACTTTTTAGAGCATAGTCTCGCGCTAATTGGACTAACAAGTCAGAACTATTATTTGCTAATGAAATGGCTAAAAAATATCTTAATTTTGGTTGCTTTGAATAGTTTCTTACAATAAAAAGGAAAAAATATTTCTCTTTTTTACTCAAATTATAAATTTTTTCTACTAACAATAATTTAGACACATTATTGACAACTTCAGAAATTGGAGTATGTTTCCCTTTTAATTTCTCCACATTTTTGCTAAACTCCCTTTTAATAAAGGATTTCAAATCATTCTGGGCTATATTATGCATAATTAAAATTCCTAATTCAATTTCCTTTGAATTTTAAAAAACATTTGTAATTAATAATATGGTAAAAGAAATAAAGCTTTAATATAAATCCTTTATAACAAAATCTAACTTTAGATTTTTAAGAGTTTCCTTTAATGGGTATCCATTTTCAGGATTCCAACCCATTTCTTTGCAATATCCTTTATATAATTCTTCATATTCAATCGATATGCCTTTTGTAGGTCCTGTCTTATCAGGAGGATGACCTGTAATTCTACCAGGTAATTTATTATTTATGATATCTATTCCTTCACGTAAATTGAACGCTTGACGTAATGTTTGAATTCTTAATCCAATCTTTATTAATTCATCCACAGTAATAGACCAGCCGGTAAAACTATTAATAAGATCGATGAAAGGATAAGAACCAAACAAAGTTGAAAATGAACATAACCCTACACTATTTAAAACTTGGTGAAAACAAGTAGTCAATTTTTGACCTTCCTGTTTTTTTCTCTGATCTTTCTTCCATCCACTAGGTAATTTAAATCCTTTTTGAAATTTATTTATAGGCCCAATGTCGATAAAATCAATGCTAGCTGCGGTGTGTCTTCCTGGAGTAGGATCATAAGCATATGTGAGAGCTAATGAAGGAAAGACCCTAGGATTATGCATTGCAACTTCAGAACCTAGAGATGTCATCATAAATTTTTTCGAGCCTTTTCCTATTTTCTGTGCTGCAATTTCCGTTCCATCAGCTAGTACATCTCCTATTCCTTCCCGGTTAATTATCTTTTTTACCAATTCAACTATAGCTTTCGAGTTACCCCATGTCAATTCTAACCCATCAGTATCTTCAGTTGTTAAAATACCATTCTCGAAACATTCAATAGCAAACGCGATAGTTGCTCCAGTTGAAATTGTATCTATCGCTCCTCGATTACATAATTCATTTATCTCTAATATTGAGAGTAAATCATTATTGAGAAGAAGAGCACCAAATGAACAACAAGTTTCATATTCTGGTAGGTAAGTTTCTTCTAAATTTAGCTCTGGAATCTTTAGAATTGCTCCACATTGAACTGGACAGCTAAAACATCCATATTCCCTTATTTTGTATTTTTGAATATTAATTGCTGATAAATGTTTTGATTTTTTAAAAGGAAAGTCATACATACCAATTCCACTCCAGTTTTTAATTGGTGAATCATTTGTCTCTGTTGAGATTGTATTTCCTACGCTAGTTCCAAAGGATTTATATATCTCTCTTATCATTTTTGGTGGTCCTGTAAGCCCAATTCTGAATCTACGAATGGTTTTAGCCAAATTTGGGACATTTCTAAGAATTGAGCGTATTAGTTTGTTAGGCTCTTTTTGTGTTCCACTTGCATTATAAATTCTCACGAATTCTAAAAATCTGTTCTTATTATAAAAAGAAATCTTCTTATTTCCCCTTAATACAAGAGCTTTTAATTTTTTAGAACCCATAATAGCTCCAATACCTGAACGTGCAGCAATTCGTCCTTTATCATTCGCGATTCCTGAAATTTTTGATAATTTTTCTCCTGCTACTCCAATTCCGGAAGCTTTAATAAATTTTCCATGCACTTCTTTCAATTTTATCTCAGCTTCAATAATGTCTAACCCCCAAATCTCTGAAGCATCTAAAATTTCCATATTTTCATCAATTATTGAAACATATTTAGGTGTACTAGAAGCTCCTTTAAATAGTATTGCATCATAGCCACATCTCTTTATTTCTGGACCAAATGTTCCTCCGCTGTTAGCATCTCCCCAAGTATTTGTTAAAGGAGATTTACCTGCCACCATATACCTACCTGATAAAGGTGCAGCTGTCCCTGTTAATAAACCTGGAAAAAAACCAAATATAGATTCAGGACTTAATGGATCCCTATTCGCAGGCATATGTTCATATATTAATCTAGCAGCTAACCCATATCCTCCAAGATATTGGAGATACATTTCCTTAGGCAGTAATTCTTCTACAATACTCTCTTCTGTGAGGTTAACCCATAAAATTTTACCGAAAAAACCAGTATCCATATTCAACAGTATAATTTCTTTTAAAATTTAATAAAGTTAGATCTTTTAAATATAATTATTTAAATGTTTTTTATATAAATAAAACAAACGGATTTAAGATTCTCTTTAATTAAAAGTCCTAAACTAGAGTTAACAGATTAATTTTGCTTTATATAGATTTAGAGAAACATTTAAATATACAATTTATTATAATATAATCGATATCAATTTATAGCGACAAATCTGAAATATTTGTTTTTACGTTATCTCAGAATATTATCTGCTTATCTATAGGGTTAGAATTAAAATCTATTACATAAATTAAAATCGAATAAATCTGTGTCAAAATTAGAAAAATGGCTATGTCATTAGTCCCACAAGTAAAAGATGATCAGATTTCCATACAAAAATTCATTGATTGGGATAAATATAAGAACGTTTTTTACAATAATTTCTATTTAGAGAATTATAAAATCGTAATCAAAATGCAACTTCCTTCAAAAGAAGAATCAAGAGATGAGATAAAAATTAAGAAGTTTAACCTTGAAAAATATACTTTTCTTATTTCTTATGATTGAATAACTATATATTGTAAGTAAAACTCATTTCTCCCTTGTTTTCTCACTTCTTACTTTATTAAGTTCATTCCAGCAAGAGAAACACATGTAATTTCCATCTTCTCGCAATACTAAATCTTTGGTTGCACGTATCATTCCACACTTGCAGCAAGTCTCGATCATAACACTAACAAATATTGTTAATTTGTATCCTTAAGAGAATAGTCCAGTTCTTTTCTTTATAATTATGTCATATTAATAGATTCCGCAATCTTTTTGATTTCGGTTCGATCAATTTTTCCAGCTTTGGTTATAGGTAATGACTCAACAAAATTTATTATGCGGGGTTTTTTATATGAAGCAATTTTAGAGACACAAAAGTCAGACACTTCGGCCAAGGTCATTTTTTCACCTGGTTCAAGCGTGATGAAAGCAGTGATGATTTGACCCCACATATCATCCTGTTTACCTGTGATCGCTACGTTGTTGATTTTAGTATGTGATCTTAGAACATCTTCTACTTCTCCAGGAAATATCTTTTCTCCGCCTGATATTATTAGTTCACTCGTTCTTCCAACATAATATACATTTCCTTCATTATCTATTTTACAAAGATCACCTGAATGAAGCCATCCCTCTTCACTGAAGACTTCCTTGGTTTTTAAATCATCTTTATAATATCCTTTCATTATACTTTTCCCTTTATAAATCATTTCACCAACTTCACCAACAGGAACATTTTCACCTTTCTCATTAATCACTCTCATTTTAATGCCAGTGACTATCTGTCCAATATAACCTTTTTTAATTTTAGGAATATTTTCATGAGTCATAAATGCAATTGTAGAAGTACCTATTGTTTCAGTGCTTCCGTATCCATCCACAAGAACTTTGTCAGGAAATTTCTCTAAAATTTCAATTTTCATTTCTTTAGACATTTTTGCTCCACCAGAAGTAATCATTGTAAGTGAACTTAGATCAAATTTATCCAAACCAGAAAAATTTAACCAGAGTCGATACATGGTAGGAACCATAAAGACAGTTGTTATTTTTTCATTTTGTATGATTTGGCATATTTCTTTTGGATCAAAACTCTTACTAACAGGAAAAATCATTAAATGTCTCATTCCGAGATTGGTTAGAACGGGCATTAAACCACTCACATGAAAAATCGGTGTAGGGATTAAAAACTTCATTATCATACCAGGTGGAGGGATTAATGTTTTTGCAGGAACTTTCTTTTTTTTAACTAATTTCATTCCATGCGTGGGGGTTAAATAGGTTGCGTTATATAGATTAGAATGAGTTAGCATAGCACCTTTTGGCAATCCGGTTGTACCACCCGTATAAAGTAATAACCCTATTCCTTCATCATCAACTTGAATTTTAAGATTATGTATTTCTTTATCTTTAATGACTTTTTCATAGTTAATCATTACATTAAATTCTTCTTCTATCGGTGCACCTACAACGAATACATGCCTAAGATTTTCAAATTTGTGCTCATCAATAACTTTACGTGTGATTTCAATAAAATCTCTATCTATAAAAACTCCATTAATATCAGCATTTTCATATATATACTTGAATTCTGTTGATCCATATCTCACATTTATAGGCACAGGAATAACTTCGATTTTTTGGAGTCCAAACATTATTTCAAGATATTCAGGTGAGTTATAAAGTAAAATACCATATTTATCACCTTTTTTCACTCCTAAATCTAAAAAAACTCTAGCTATTTGATTTGCACGGTTATTTAATTTAGTAAATGTATAAATTTTTTTTCCGTGCTTTACAATCTCAAGATCACCAAAATTTTGCACTAATTTTTCTAACACTTTATTTGCATATCCCATAAAAACACTTCCTATCTGATAATTTTAAAAATATTAAATGGTAAGTTTGAAGTCTTAATTAAATATATTGTAATTAGAGCAAAAATTAAATCAATCAATCCAAAAATCAATAATCCTAGTCCAATTGTAGGAATTAGAACTATATTTACACAAATTACAATCTGTATGATTAAGCGTAATATGATTATTAATAATATATTAAGTAAATACTTCTCTACATTGTAAGCAGAGAATGATAACATTAAACCAATAATAATTGCT
>JAEOTH010000051.1 GCA_016839915.1 Promethearchaeota archaeon | reverse complement strand
ACAATCGACAGCATTATTGGAACTTCCCAAAATAACCCCATTGTAGTACCTAAAGCTGCAATTGAACCGATTCCATAAATAGCAATAGCAGTAGCGATAGCAATTTCGAAGTGACTTGAAGAACCAATAATAACTGTAATAACTGCTTCTCGATACTTTAATTTGAAGAGTTTTGTTATAATTATATTATATCCAACTACAATTAAAAATCCAAGTAAAAGTGGAATAGAGACCAATAACAGATAACCTGGGTTTGTTATTAAAACCTTTCCATTCATAGAGAATAGTAGCACTAAGGTTGTAAGCAAAGCAACAATGGATATTTTTCCAACTATTGGTCGGTATGTATTATTAAACCAATCTTCGCCTTTAGAAGATATTAAAAGTCTTTTGCTAATTAGTCCAAATAAAAGTGGAAATCCAATGAATATAAATGTGGAAATCAATAATAATACCCAATTAACGTCTATATTCTGAATACCTGTTAAAAGTGTCACCATAGGAGCATAACCAAAGATAATTGTTATTGTATTAAGGCTTGTATTTAAGACATTCTGCTCTTGATTTCCTTTTGCCATCCAACCCCAGACGAGAACCATCGCTGTGCATGGTGAACTGGATAATAAGATAATTGCAACTATTAACTGTTCATAGCCTTGTAAAAATATACGTGCCATAAGTAAACCTACAAATGGAGCAACTAACCAATTAGATACTATCGTTAATATTATGGGTTTAGGGTTTTTGCCTAGTTTTTTTAGTTCTGAAACTTGTAGATTCAGCATTGCGGGGTACATCATTAAGAATAGACAAATGCCAATCGGTATAGAAATTTGACCGATACTAATAGAATTAATAGCTTGACTTATTTCAGGAATAAGTATTGAAATGAGAATTCCAATAAGTATACATATCGCCACCCATAATGGTAGAAATTTCTCGAATAGACTTATTGTTCTACCTTCTTCTTCACTCATAATATTTCAGTTGAAAAATTTTTTAGTAATCTTAGATAACAAAATTTTTATTCAAATAAAAATTTATTGATTTGAATAAATTATAATAAATTCATTTTCCTTATATCAACAATGAATAATTGAAAATTTAGAGAATGGTGCTCCAAATGGATCTTGAACATAAAGAAGAGATTAAAGCAAAATTGGTTAAATGTGAAGATGTTGAGAATCCCGAACTACACTTTAAAAAATTACGCAGTATAGGTGATAAATTAATTACAGATACTAGTCTTGATGATTTAACCCAGTTTTTAAACGCTATTGCAAATAAAAAACGTCTTATCATATTACACATTTTAAAAGAAAAAGATCGATGTGTATGTGAATTAGAGACAGTTTTAGACGAATCTCAACCATCTATATCACATCATTTAAAAATTCTCGAAAATTCGGGATTAATTAAGGGTTGGAAAAAAGGAAAATTTACGCACTATGATTTGCTTAAATCTAACAGAACTAATAAGTTAATAGGAGAACTAAATTCAATATTTAATTAAAAAAATTAGCTTGCTTATTGGATTGTAATTTAAAATTATTATGAAAAATGTCTTAAAATTTAATATATAAAGTGAAAAATTATGCCATTAACAGTGCTGGATACTGAGGAGAGTATGTCAGAATGCCGTAAATATATTAGATAACCTAATCTGTCGTTAGAATTCTGCGGACCTTGCTCCTCATTTAAACTAAACCAATTGAATGAATTTGAACCCCATGCTCTATTCTGTTCAAGAGGTCAATCAACTAAACCTAAGGATCAGATAGAAAATAAAGGGTGTAGCTGTTTTGGATGTGGATTGTTCTCAAAATATGAATTAGAAAAAGGTTATTTCTGTTCTCCATGGTTTCAGAGATAATTCTTACCTAATTTAAATTTACACTAATATTTTTTTTTTCATACTGCTAAGAGTTATCAATTAAAAAAGATTTCTTAAAGTTTCTTCTTCTTTCTCGAAAGCACTTTTTGGGATAATTGCCATGATATTACGATTTGATTTAATATAGACACAATACCCAACTATGGATACTATATATAAAAAATAAAATTAATTCATATATATGAGGTGTTAAGTTTTGACAAAACATGAAGATCGCATGATTGGTTATTGTGGTTATAATTGTTATTTATGTGCAGCTCGATCAGATGATATTAATATTCGCCAAAAAATGGTTGATACATGGCGAAAATATCTTGGTCATGAAAATTATACTGCCAAGAATGTTGCTTGTGAGGGATGTAAGAGTAAAGGAGATAAAATTGCTGATAAGATTTGCAAAGCTCGACCTTGTGCACGAGATAAAGGTTTAGAAAGTTGTGCACAATGTGATGAATTTCCTTGTAATAAAGTAAAGGATCTTATAACAACTCCTTTAGTAATGTTAACTTATCGTGCTACTCAATTTAAAGATATTACGGAAGAAGAATTCAATCTATCTGTTCAACAATGGAATAGTATACCTAATTTGATAAAAATTCTAGTGAATGAAGGTAAATTACCACCCTTTATTCTAAATAGAATTTAGTTTTTTTTATTAGATCATCAAAATATGATACAATAGTTGTTGAAACTTTAATAAAGGGGTATTTTTACTTTTCTAACCTCATACATATATTACCAATCGTTCTCAAATTTTTTATAAAAGTGTCTATTCCCAAATACCATTTTATAAATTTTACGGTTTTTGTCGGAGATCTACTTATCGCTACTATGAGTACCGCTAAATATATATGTGTTAAATCTCATGTAATTCTAGAAAATAAATTACCAATAAATTAAGGAAATTTTTCAATGATAGATTTAAAAGATATTCCGGAATTTTTAAATTATTTCCGGGTTGTTAAACCACCAGAAATTAATATTAATAAAGATAATATTTTTTATCGAGATAAATATAATGATTTAATTAATTTTCTCAAGGTGATGTTGGCCAATCATGAAGATACTCTTTTAAAAGGTTATTTAGAACCAAAAGGAGCCATTTTAATTAATATTAATCCTGGAACGGATATAATAGATTATATAAAATTAATTGCTAAAAATTATTACTTAGAAGTAATTGAATTTAATGATACTGAAATTCTTAAGACTCCAAATAAATTTTTAAAAAGTTTTCTTTCAATATTGGAAGCTTTTGGAAAAGAAGGAAAAACAGAAGATAAAAATGGAACTGATACGAGAGATCCTAATAGAATTGAGGAAAAAAAATTATTATTGATTAATCAACAACCAATATTCAAACAAAAATTAGAAGATAAAAATCTTTTAGAAGTTTTTCTGAATGCTCAGCAAAGTAAGAGTTTTGATTATAAATTTATTGATTCTAATTTAATTTTGGTTTGGATAAATTATGAAATTCAAGATATTAAAAGTATATCAAATAAAATATATTCTACTTTTGATCTTTTTATTAAAATCCCATTATTGAATAAAATAGAACGAGAGACGGTATTGAAAGACTTTTTAGAAAGAAATACAAAAATCGTTTTCGATATTAATGATATTGTAAATTATACTGAAAATTGGGAAGTAAGGGATATTTTACAATTATTGAAAGTTGGAATCTTCAAGCATTTTTTAAATTCGGAATTGAATGAAACAAGTAATGAAATCACGGATGTTCTAATTGAAATGATTGTCTCAGGTGAGTATATTCCAAACTCAATAACTCTAAATTCAGATAAAGACACAAATTTAGAAAAAAATATCCATAATCTTCAGAATAAAGATAAAATTTCAATTCAAGAAATTAAAAAAATTGAAGATATCAAAGATATTAGTGATATTGTTAATGGAATTCGAGAATCGCGAATTTCAGACTTCATGTTAAATCAATTATATGAAGATGCTGCCTCAAAAAATTATACTGAACTTACGATTATTATTGATAAACTAAATAAAAAGGAGCCGTTGGAAGATAATGATATGAAGATGTTAGCTAAATTTCCATTTATTTTGAATGATTCTCCAAACAGGGCACAAGTAAACTTAGAGAAGGCTAAAAAGAGGGTAGATCTAATAAAGCAAGCATTTAGTAAATAATATTTGAAAGATGAGGTAATTTGGCTTCTAGATCACGGACAAATAAAAATGAAATCAGTTCAATGGAAAAGAAAAGAATTTTTATTAGAAAAGTAATTCTAGAAAATTTTTTATCTTTCCATAAAGATGAAGTTGATTTCGGTAAATCAAAATTCGTGATTATTGTAGGACCAAATTGGAGTGGAAAAACTTCTGTATTTCAAGCAATTAAATTTGCTCTAGGTAGTAATGAAAGAGATGAACGGTATAAAAAATGGTCTAGTTTCATTAGAAATGGACAAAACCATGGAATGGTTGAGATCCATATTCAAAATGTGGAAGAAATTATAAAAATAAGAAGATTTGTTATAAGGGGGCAATCTCCATTTTTTAGTATTCAAAGAAAGGAAGATTTTGACTTTAAAAAAATATCTGCTCAAGAAATTCAGAAATTAATTTCTGATTTAAATATTAATCCAGATAATCAATTTGCCATCGTTAGCCAAGGGAAAATTGATGCTATTAAAAATCTAAAGTCAACAGAATTATGTACTTTTCTTGAAGAAGGTATTGGATTAAAAGATTTGAGAGATGAAATATTACAACAAAAAACTAATGTCCTAAATTTGAATAATAACCTTCAATCATTGAAAAGTAAAAAAAATACATTAAATATTAGTTTGGAGTTATTAAATCCTAAATTGGAACGGTTAGAAAAAAAGAATAAGTTGTTAGACATTAAAAAGAAATTTACTGATGAGCTTTTATGGGCAAATAGGGATCGATTAGAGAAAGAAATTCTAAACATTGAAGAAATAATTAAAAACGTAAAATCTGTATTAGATGGAATCAAGAAAAAAAAGGAATTTTCCGATAAGGAAATAAACGCATTAACAAATAAGATTTTTAATAAGGAAGTAAACATTAATAGGCTTTCAAAAGAAGAAGGGGAGCTAAGTTTTCAAAAGAAAGATTTAACTGCAAAAATTCAAAATTGGCAAAAAGATAAAATTTTAGCAAAACAAGAGTTAGACGAATTATCAGTGAAGATTAATGAACTTAATAAATTAATTAATAATTTCGAGAAACAGCAAAGTAGTTTTGAAAGCGAATTAAAAGAAATAAAAAAGGAAATTAAAAATGCTGGATTACAAATTGATAATTTGATAACTGAACAGAACCAATTAATTAAAAAAATAAAGCAGAATAGGGAACTTTTTGATAAATTC
Organism: Promethearchaeota archaeon; assembly: GCA_016839915.1. GTDB lineage: Archaea > Asgardarchaeota > Lokiarchaeia > Sigyniarchaeales > SOKP01 > Loki-b32. Next base: position 1,085 of record JAEOTH010000051.1, on the reverse strand, counting down.
AATCAAATAAACCATGAAAAAAATGAAAGGTTATCAAAAATCCAGGAGAATAAGAAATCAATAAAAGTTCTAAACGATGAAATTAATCAGCTTTTTCAAAGCTTTAAAGAAATCGAGCACAAGTTAGAAAAAAATAAATGGTTTTTAGAAAATCCAACAAGAAATCTAATGACTCAATTTGATAGAGAACTGAAAAAAGTGTCATTAAGATTATTTGAAATTGAATCAGAAATAAAACAGCTAGATTTTACGAAATCAAAAAAATTGAATAAATTAAAGGTATTACAGGTTTCACTTAGAGAACGGCATGTAATACTCCCTTCAAATATAAGTATTCTTAAAGAAGAGATAAAAAGAAGAGGATTAAAAGTAAAAGGTCCTATAATTGATTATTTAAAATATGATGATAAATTAAGCTATGCAATTGAATCAGTTTTAGGTGAAAAATTACTTTATAGTTTTGTAGCTGAAGATTGGGACACCTTAAACCTATTAAAGCGATTAAAAGATAAATATGGAGCATTTTGTAACGTATATCTTCCTAAAAAAATAAATATTACCCCCTTGAGTAAAATTTCTGCTACTGGTGTACTTGGCTATTTAGCGGAATTGATTAAAGTCATTGACGACGATATTGATGTCAAAAAAGTTATTTATTCAAAAATAAAAAATTGTCTTGTTGTAAATGATTACCATTCAGGAAGGAAAATCTATCAGACACTCAATTTCAAGGGAAAATGTGTAACATTAAAGGGAGAACAAATAATTTCTTATAAATATGTCTTTGAAACACCATATTTAAAAAGATTAAAAGGATTATTGAGTGCTGGTACTCAAAAAGAACAATCTAAATTATTAGAATCTGAGATTAATTCTTTAAATGATAATATTTCAGAATTGAGAGTTGAACAAGCCAAATTGGATACTGTACAAGGAGAACTATTCAAAAAAAAAGATGCTTTCAACGACCTCCTCTATAATTTTAACCAAAAACAAAGAATCACAACAAAAAAGAATCACTTGTATAACCAAATGCATAACTTAGAAAAAATTAATTTGGACCTTGAAAGTGAAATTAAAGAGTT
>JAEOTH010000050.1 GCA_016839915.1 Promethearchaeota archaeon | reverse complement strand
ACTGGAAAAAGTCAATCCATAACAATTACTGCATCTACTAAGATGTCTGATCATGATATTGAGCAAAAAATTCGAGAAGCTGAACGAAATGCCGAAGAAGATAGAAAATTCCAAGAATTAACTGAAGCAAAAAACCATGGAGAATCATTAATCTACCAAACTGAGAAGCTACTGAAAGAAAATGAAGGTGTAATTGGAGATTTAAAATCAAGTATATTTGATAAGATCTCTAATTTAAGAAGTGCGATGGAATCTAATGATGTAAGTAGAATTAAGAGTGCTACAGAAACCTTACAAAATTCATTACATGAAGTTTCATCTCGGATGTATGGACAACAGCAAGAGCCCTATCAAGGGGCTTATCAAAATACTCCACCTGGAGGTATGGGAGATTTCCCACCTGGAGCAACATATGGATCTCAAGGAAAATCCCAAGATGAAATCGAAGAAGAACAATTCAGAAGAGCAACAGGCCAAGATGACAATGTAGTAGACGCTGAGTACGACTAACTTAATTTTTTTTTATTTTTTTATTTTTAAAAATTCACGTTTATCAAATTATTATTCATGTATATAAGAAGAGGTTGTAAAATATGGCAAAAGATTATTATAAATTATTAGGAATAAACAAAGGTGCTTCAAAAGAGGAAATTAAAAGAGCATTTCGAAAAATGGCTCGTAAATATCATCCTGATGTTAATCCAGACGAACCAAAATCGGGAGAGAAATTTAAGGAGATCAACGAGGCATATACAATTTTAAACGATGATAAAAAAAGGGATATGTATGATAGATTTGGTGTTGTAGAAGGGGATACTTCAACATATCAGAATTGGGGTGGAGCTCCTGGAGGTGCAAGAGTGAATCAAAGCCCAGACGGTACAACCTATTATTATTCTACATCGAGTTCACCTGGAGGATTTGATTTCAGTGAAATTTTCGGGAATCAAAATAATTCAGGGAGCAGGAGTGGTGGATTCGATTTTTTTAATGACTTAGGCGATATTTTTGATGTTTTTAATAGGAGAGGTGGGGGAAGTACGAGAGCAAGATCTCCCAATTATAATAATGCTCCAAGAGAGGGAGATGATCTAAGGTATGATATGGAAATTGATTTTATGGATGCATTTTATGGAGGCAAGAAAAAAGTTCAATATAAAGATCCTACAACTGGTCAAATGAAAATGTTAAATGTAAGTATTCCAAAAGGAATCAAGGATGATCAAAAATTACGTCTAAAAGGGAAAGGTATGCTTGGAGAAAATGGAGGGACTCCTGGGGATCTCTATATTGCTATACACATTAGAAAACATCCAAAATTCGAAAGAAGGGACGATGATATTTATATTGAGCAAGAAGTTCCTTTTACAGTTGCAGCACTAGGCGGAAAAATTCAAGTATCTGGAATTGAAAAAACTTTAAACGTTAATATTCCGCCAGGAACTAATGATTTATCACTATTAAGATTAAAAAATCAAGGCTTTTATAGAATGAATTCAGATCAAAGAGGAAATTTATTGGTTAAAATTAAAGTTAATATTCCTAGTAAATTGAATAGGAACCAGAAAAGTATTTTAGAAAAGTTACAAGCTGAGGGTTTATAAATAAATATGGATAAATGTTATAAAATAAAAAAAACAAAAATAGAGGGAAAACAAGAATTGGTCTACAAATCTTTTATTATTTTTAAAAAAAATAGGATTGTGAGGATTAAAAAATGGATGTAAAACCATTAAAAAATGAATTGTTAAATATTTGTCCAGAATGTGGGGGCCCAATAATCCCATTAATATATACTGGAGATGTTGTATGTAATCAATGTGGGCTAGTCATTAATGAAAAGAATGTTGATTTTTCACATAATGGTAGAAGAGCATATACTAATCAAGAAAAAATTAGTCGAGAACAAACTGGGGCACCAATTTCAATATTACTACCAGACATGGGGTTAAGTACGGTTATAGATAAGAGCAAAATTAATAATCCGGATTTAAAAAGAGCTGCCAAATGGAATACTCGTATAACATGGCAAAAAAGGAATATGTTAATTGCCTCTACAGAATTAAAAAGAATTAGTACAATTTTGAATCTACCCAATTATGTAAAAGAAGATGCAATGCGACTTTATATTGAAGCTTTCAAAAAAAAATTATTAAGGGGAAGATCTATTAATGCAATGGTTGCTGCTTGCTTATACCTAGCTTGCAGAAGAAAACAACTTCCCAGAACGCTGCAGGAAATCCTAGAAGAAGCTTCTGCAAATTCTAAAGATGTAAGAAGAAGTTATACAACGTTAATTAGAGAGCTGAAATTAAATCCACCCTCAACTGATCCAGTATCTCTTATTCCAAAATATATGACAGATTTAGGATTAAACTCTGAAATAGAACAATTAACAACTAAAATACTTAATGCATATAGAATAAAATTTTCTATTAGTGGTAAAGATCCAAAAGGTTTATGCGCTGGAGCAATATATCTAGCGAGTAGAATTAAGAATAAAGAACTTACACAACAGAAAATTGTAGAAGCAATAGGAGTTACAGAAGTAACTCTTCGCTCGCGGTACAAGGAATTAAAAAACAAATTAAATATAACAGTGCAAGCATAATTGGAATATTCATCTGATTTAGGTAAAACACCACTCTTTTTTTTAAAATAACTTTAAATATATTTTGTCATCTTTATTAGTATTACATTTTT
>JAEOTH010000219.1 GCA_016839915.1 Promethearchaeota archaeon | reverse complement strand
TTTTTCTTTTACGGCTATAGAATAGATAACCGAATAACACTCCACCTAATAATCCAAACAGATGAGCCCAATAATTAATCCCTGGAGCAAAAGAGGTTATGATGAAAAATCCAATATAAAATAGAGAAAATAATAGAAGGGGTTGATAATCCATTGCTACAATTATAAAAGCTACTCCAATTAATCCAAATATAGCCCCAGAAGCACCTAAACTTATTGTGTCTAGTGGAAGGAGTAATAATGAAAAAATATTACCAATTAAGCCTGAAACAAAATATATAATTAAATATTGCATTTTTGTAATGTTATTATTAGTTTCTACAGTAGCTCCGAAAAGGAGTAAAGCAATCATATTAGAAAATATATGCATCGGGTCACCATGAAGAAACATTGATGTAAATAACCTCCAAACTTCAAGATTTTCTAAGATATTTCTATTAATTTGGACTAAAAGTAGGAGAACGTCAGGCACAGCAAAGTTAAAAAAGATAAAACAGAAGAAATTAATAAAAACTAAAGTAAGTGTGATTTTAGCATCCTTGAGATTCTCAACATCTAGTACCATCATATTGATATAAACCTAATAAAACAGTTAAAAATTATTATGGCAAAGTATAATAATTTGTTTTTATATTATTTTTTTAGCATAAAAAGGTGATATAGTTTGGACAGAAATGAAAGAATCAATGAAAGAATAAAAGTAAAAAAAAAACGTCTCGTTGATTCTTTAATTTTAAATGAATTCTTAAAAGATAAGCGATTAATAAAGGCATTCATGGAGGTACCTTTAGAAAAGTTCATTCCAGAAGAATTTATAAGCGTGGTTAAGCTCTATGAAGATGTGCCAAATCTATTTTATTATGATAAACAAAATCCTAACAATTATCGGACGATTTCTGCTCCTCATATGATATCAATTATGCTTCAAGGCCTTTCTTTAACTGAGGATGACGATTTATTAATATTGGGTGCAAAAAGTGGTTATATTGCAGCTTTAGCGCATAAACTAGCTCCCAAAGGAGAGATTATAATTCTTGAGGCTAATTCTGAAATAGCTAAAATTTCATCTGAGAATCTTAAGAATTTAAAATTAGATGATAAGATTTCAATATTAGTTAAAAATCCTCTTAATGGGATGCCAGAATTAAGCCCTTGGCAAAAGATTCTTGTAACTGGCGCAATTGAACAATCAAAGATTCATCCTTTACTAAAGCAACTTGATGAAAACGGCGGAGTTTTATTTGCTCCAATTGGACAAGAATTTCTACAAATATATACTCAAATCTTAAGACAAAACACTGAATATTTTGGAAAAAAACAACTTCAAGTTAAGTTTTCCCCTTTAATTACTAAAGTAGAGCTAGACAAAATAGAATTAATAACTGATTTTGATGACAGTGGCATGGAATATGATTCTACTCAAACTAACAAAGCTTTAAACGATGTGTCCAACAAAGTAAGTATTAAATATACCTCAGATATACTCGAAAATATAAGTTCAGACTCGAATATACAAATTGAGTCAATAGATAAAAAACAACATGAATTAGTGTTAGCTTATTTAATGAGCATACAAATACTTATTAAAAAGTTAAAGCAAGAAGAAGATATTGAAAAATGTTTTAATTATATTGATAGCATTGAAACTAAACTGGAAGATCTTAAAATATTCAAAAAATTTTATCAAATTAAGATAAAGAGAATGCAGAATATTTTAAATCAGATTAGATCCTATAGTATTGTGCGGAAAGAATTAGAAAAAAAAGATATTTCCGATTCTGACATTATAGATAAAAAAATTGATATAATTAATAAGCAAATTAGTCAGATCAATGATTTTGTAGAAATTATAAAAGAAGATATAAATCAGGTTAAACTCTTGTTTTGAATAATTAGTATTATATTTATTCTTTAATCCTCAAGGAAAGTTAAAATTGATTTCATAAAATCAGGTAAATCATTTGGTGTTCGAGAAGTAATTAAATTTTTGTCAATCACCACTGAAGAGTCCTCGAATAGAGCTCCAGCATTAAGCATATCATCTTTAATCGCAAAATAACTTGTTGCTTTTCGGTTGCTCACAATTCTTGCTGAAATTAAGACCCAACCTGCGTGACAAATAGCTGCAACTAATCGTCCTTCATCATTGATTTTTCGAACGAAATTTAGTACATCCCTATCTCTTCTAAGATGGTCGGAGTTTATTGTACCTCCAGGAATAATTACTCCATCATAATCATTAGGATTTGCTTCTCTTATCAGTTTATCAGGTTTGAAAGGGTATCCCCATTTTCCTTTGATCTCTCTTCTATGTAAACTTATTACTTCCGTTTCATAACCTGCTTCATTTAATCGAATACGCGGATAATGAAGTTCTAAATCCTCATATCCATCTGTAGCAAGAATGGCTATTTTTTTTCCCATTTTCCAATACAGGTTAATTTATTTTAATGTTTAGAATATAGAAAATTATCCTTTTTATTTTATAGGTTATAGAATATATATTAAGCATATTAAAGACTTTAATTAATATTTAAAAAGCCTACATACACGATTATAAAAGTGATTATTATTAATAGAAGATTAAGTGGAGTTGGAATAATCCGTTTTGTGGTTTTTTTTTTAAAGTTTTCATAAGCTTTTCCATACAGGGGAATTAAGATTGCCTTTTCTTCAATTGAAGCATGTATTTCTAAAATAATTAAAAGTAAAGCCCCAGTTATTAAGGAAATAAGTGAATCTGAGATAAGTGCGGCTCCTAAATATAAAATTACACACGCGGAATATAAAGGATGTCTTATAATCCTAAAAATACCCCAAGTAATTAAACCAGAGTTAGATTTATCTATCGATTTAACCCTATATAATTTTTTTGCCCTTTTCGCAAAATTTATGCCAATTATAATGAGTGTAATACCAAGTAAAGCAAAGAATATCCAATAATATTTAAAATAACTAAAGTTATTAGGAAAATATAATATTAAAAAGCTTGAGTTTATAATTGGTATTGGTACTAAAGATAATGTCCATATTAGAGGAAATAATTTGAAAAATATTTTCACAATTTGCGTTTCTTTGTTCTTTACTTTTAGGAATACTAACCAATAGACAATAAGATTTAGGACAAAAATAATTTGTAAAATAATCGTTATTAGGAGCATATTGTTAATTAATGTAATTAATGTAAATAATTTTCATTTTTTCAGCTTTTTTTATAAACCAAATCTAATTGAAATCAGTTATATTTCATTCTTAATTTAACAATATTATATAAATTTCAAGGTAATCATAATGGAAGAGGAAGAAGAAAATCTAAGTAAAGAGGAACAAGAATTATTCTATGAAGTATTATTTAAAAGGATAATGGACATAATGAAAAAACCAGAAATGGAACATGATCCCTTTGGCGAGATGATAAAAAGACTTTCAGTGTTATCTGGGATTTTTAGTTTCAGAGCTATGACATCTTTAATTCCTGAATTAATGGCAGCTGCTGTGAGGTATGGAATGAGTATCGAACAAGCATACGAAGAAGAACAGTTGAATTTAGAAGAAGACATACAAGGGTTTGAGGAAGAAGGAGGAAAAACAAAACGAATCTCACGAATTCAAGAAGATGTTGACAAGCTAAATATGTATTTATAATATTTTTTCTATATTTTTCTATATTCATCCTGTAAGGGGTCAAAAAAAGAGGAAAAAATAATAAATTAATTTTAAGAAAGTTATAAAAAAAATTAGTTATATTTGCTTTTAAATTCCCTTAACTTGTTCATTACATCATCATAAAATGAACCAACAATAATTTTATCTCCAAGAGCTTTTAATTCCTTAGAATAAGCTAAGATTTGATGAAGTACAGGCCCAGGTGGTAATTGGTCTCTCCTCCTCTCAAGTATATCTCCAAATGCTTGAGCAGTTGGAGCGCGATCAATAGCTTTATATAACTCAATGAAAAGGTCATGTATTTTTCCTGATTGAGAGTCGGCTATATGAGCTTTTGGGGTTTCTGTCCCTGCTGGAGGGACTGATGATGACCTTGATGATTCTCCGGCACCTCTTCCTTCAACAATAACAACTGGTTCAGATCGAGGATAATCACCTGTACCAGAGCAATTATAATTAATGCTTACGGAAGCGCCCCCACTTATTTCAATAACCCTTACATGTAATTCTGATAAATCGCCTACTTGTACTACTTCATGAGTTGCACCTGCGGGAGGTGTGAATTCAGTTAAACTGAAACCCGTGGGAATAATATCTTTAACTAGAACATTTTCTAATTCTACATCTCCTTTATTTTGGACTCTTACTCCGATACTAAACTCTCCTTCAGTGAGCCCCGGTTTGATGCTTTTAAGTGTTTTTAGTTTTCTTTTAACATATCTAACTTTTAATTCTGGTTCCTCATCAGGAGATCTGATATATGATTTACCTTCTACCGGACTATTTATTTCAATTTTCACTGGAGTCATGTACTTAGTTTCAGTAGGGGGTCGGGGATTTCTTGCGAGAAGTGGGTACGAAATGACCATTTGTTTTCCTGGAAGAAATTCTTTCGAGAGATTGAATAGTTCAACATAGATCTGGTGTTTTTTAGAAAAATCTTGATCACTGGGATCAATTAGTATTTTTTGTACGAATTCTTCCCTTGAACTTATATCAATATCAGCTAATAAGATTTTTATTTCTTTAACTAAAGGAGGAATAAAATCAGGAGGAATTTCATCTGATAAGAAAAACTTATCAATTGGAGATGAACCATCATTTACCATAGTATTTGTGATTGACATGTCAGTATTAGCATAGGCGTCTACTTCAGATGGGTTTATACCTTTATCAATTGTTGCGCTTAAAACTTCGTAAATAGTTGATTCTTTTACAATTTCACCGATAACTCTTGGAATAACTACAAACATTGGTGTAAATCCAATTTCAGAACCTAATTCTGGTACATCCTTAGCTTCGACTTGAAAATCAAAATCCCATGATTCATCAGGATTTAAAACTCTATCAGGTGTTTGAGAAACAACTGTTTCTGCTCCTGTAGTTATCGTTTGCGATACCTTTACATCTTCGAGTTTTACTTGAAATCCAGATTCATTAATAAATTCAACATTACAATCCCACATTCCAGGTTGAGAGCCTTCATCTCTATCGATTCCACTCATTGAATCTGTAAGCCCCCTAACTTCAGGATTCATCATTGTTAATTTAAAATTACTAATTAAATAATTAACAGTTAAAACTCCAAGTTCTTGGGCAGTTAATTCCTTTATATTGACTGTAAAGAAAATCTCAAGTTCAGCTTTACTTTCTGGATCTAAAGACGTTAATTCCCAAGCAAGTATTCGCTTCCCATCTTCTTCTTTTAGATTTGCATCGCCATGGCTAGGATTCCTCATTTCAATCTCTTGTATAAACGCCGGGACATCTCTTTTAATTTTTATGTCTAAGATTGGTAAGTTTAAAGGGTTTGCTAAAATGAGTTTTAAACTACACTTGTTATCAGTTTTATAGAGAAACGCATTATTTATTTTACCAGAATCTGATTTATCCGTATCAAAGATTTCTTCAACCTTTAAAGAAGAATCTTTCAGATCTTTTATCTCATACTCTTTAGTATAATCCTGAGTAGGATTTAATGTACCAACTGTGAGTTCTATTGATTCAAGAGAAGTATTTACATTTTCTTTAACATTACACATTAAATTCCATAATCTACTTCTTTGTGTTGGATTTTTAACAACCAAAGTTCCGTTCCCTGAGATTTCTTTAATACTTTGTGAACCATCGAGAACAATACGTTCACGATCGGTTACATCAATGATTACTAGGTTTTCTGACATTCGATAATCTTCTCATTTTTGTATTGTTTCAAAATAGAAAAAATTTTATACAAAATTTGTTATCAAATTTTTACTAAATAATAAATTAGAGTAATTTAAAATTTTGCAAAAAGTAGTAGTAAACATTTAAATTGATTTACTTTATATTTAAAAATAAACATTTAATTTGATTTTAAATACTGTGGTTAACGACAAATTTTGGGAAGTTGTTAAAAAATACAACTTTTTAATGAGATCAGCAATTCAAGGTCCAGATTGTATAAATATATGTAGGGCTGATTGTTGCTCGATTAAGATTAATGTTCCTAAAGTCTTAGCTGAGGAATATATCAAAAGAGGGTATGCTAATAAAACCGATTTTATTAGGAACGATGTATTCAGTTTTCATTTACGATTCGATGAAAATAAAGGAAAATGCTTCCTGTATGATAGGGAATTAAATGGATGCCTGGTTCATGATTCTGGGATTAAACCTCCTCAATGTTGGATTTATCCAACTAATTTTTCTAATCCGGAACATAAAGATATAAGCTGTAAAAGAGCAAGTGGTTGGAAAATAATCGATTCTAAAAAATCAGAAGAAGCAGAAAAATTATTGAAATATTACGTTTTTCTTAGTAAACTCGAAGCAAAGAAAGAATTAAATCTCATTAAAAATCGAATAAGTAATGCTTTAACTAAAAATAATTTAATTGAATTATTAAAACATACTTCTCCCAGTAATTTAGCTGGTTTTCAAGATACTTGGGATAAAATTTTAACATTATCCGCTCAAGGAGTCTCATTGCAGATGAAAAAATTCTGTGAAAAATATAATCATAAATGTGGGTTCGATTATTTATCCTGTCAATCAATTTGTGCTAAAGTAATTGAAGGATTAGTAGATTTTTTACGACAAAATATAATAAGGTATGTACAAACCTATGGACCTGATCATGAGGGAGAATACTCATTCCTTAAATTAACAAAATTAGCAAATAATATATATATTACATAAAGTGTGTGTTATGTTATGTTACAAGCGTAACATAACGTTTTTAATAATATTCAGATCATATTCAGATCATATATTTATTACATAAAGTGTGTGTTTATGTCATTAGGAGATAAAAAATTAACTGAATTGGCGAATAATGTTTTTTCTGAGAAGTATGAGTTTGTTAAAGGTCCTTTAAATTATAAGGGAAAGTCTGGTAAGTCCTGGACTTTTGATGCGATAGTAAAAAATAAACTTAATACATTTGGTGTATTCATCCGAGATTGGAAAAGAGAAATTTCCATCACACAATTACGACAACTGCACAAAGCTTGTATTGATACAAATATAGAAGGGGGTATTATGGTTTGTAATGTTATAACTGATTTTTCTCGGGAATACAGCTCACAATTTGGAATTCAACTACTTTCAAGGGGTCATCTTATCTCAACATTACGTAGAAGGAGATTTCAAAACGATTTTTAGAATTAAATTTATTGAGAATTAAATTTGTTAAATTTCTTATTGCAATAGTTATTTTTGTCTAATTACATTCTTTATATTTCGATTATTATATTAAAGATTTATAAAACAATAAGATAAAATATTACATAAGGAAAAAATTCAAATTGATTTAATTTTGATATTCGTATATCAGTTTAGTGAAGAATTAGAAAATTTTGAAGAGATTGAAATAAAGGAAAATGTACCTTTATTTGAACTATTAGATTCAAATAAAATTCTGCTTTTTGTGGATATGAACAATCATAAAGTATGGATGTGGGAAGGAGCAAATATAAAACCAAGAATGAAATTTATCTCAGCACAAGCAGCACCTAATATAAGGGATAAGCATGATAATACTTTTACACTCACATCTGTAGATGATGGTGAAGAAACTGCTGTTTTTAAGATATTAGTAGGTCTTATATAAGTTAGTTTTATATTCTCGAGTGATAATTGTATCTTTATATCACAAGAATTATAGTTTCTAAAATTTTAATTTAAGATATTTAGTTAAAATATGATTGTTTAAAAATGGAGCTATTTAAAGAAACATTTGGTATAAGAAATAGACAGGAAAGACCTTATGGGACAATTTCTTCAAAGGGAAAGTATGAAGAAATGATAAAAAATGCAAAAAAAATTGCTAATGATCTTTCGAAAGAAAATGGAGTGATTGGGATAACGCTTTGTGGAGGTCTTAGTAGAGGATATGCGGATGAATTATCTGAAATAGACTTGATTGTTTATCTAGAGAATGAGGTTTATAATGATTGGATTACGGGTATGGGTCCTATTCCTCATAGTGATGCATTATGGAAGGGTAATTATGTAGATGTTGAATTTTTTTCATTTGAAAAAGAAGCTAAAGAAAATTGGGATTTAATTAAAAAGTGGGATGCTTCATATAACGTAATACTTTTTGATCCTAAAAAAAAGATCGAAGCATTATTCAATGAAAAAGACGTTTTTTCTTCCCTAGAAAAATATCAATGCATTTCAGAATACTTTGGAAAATGTATGTATATTGGGAACTTAGTTATATTACAATGGATTAATAGGGGTGATCCTCTAGCAGCTAATCAATTGATAAGTAACGCAATATCCGCTTTAATTGGTTTGGTATTCTTAGCTAACGATGAATATCCCCCTCACGAAAAGTGGGCTCTGAATTATTCTTACTCTCTTAAATGGTTGCCCAAAGATTGGAAAAATAGAATTTCAGAAATTATTCTTACAAAAGAAGTTTCAGTTGAAGAAGTTGAACGAAGGCGTGGTTTATTTATTGCTCTATATAAGGATTGCTGGGAGAAATTAGTTGGTAAAGAATCAAGAAATTTAGAATTTATAGATATAATAACTCTACAAGAATTACAATTTATTGTAGACAATTCACCTATATCTATTGAAAAATTTGCAGACAGCTTCGATATAAAACACTTATCATATGAACCAATATATAAGTTTTCAAATATTATTACACGAGATGGAAAGAAATATATTTCCTTTAATCGAGAAAAATTTATAGAACAGCAAAAAGCAAATTTCCCCGAGATATTAGAGTGGAGTAAACCTTTACTCAACCTGTTAAAAATAAAATAAGAATAGCCCATAAAATTGAATCAGCAGAAAAAAGATACTGAAGAAGAGTATGTATTTGAGTTCTACGATGAGGATTATGCTCAATCTTTAGAAGATGAAGCACCAGAAGTTATAGAAGAATATGACGAAATAAATTTTGAAGAAGACTTAAATGAAGAACAGCTTAAAATCATTGATAACATTAAAGGACCAATGTTAATTATAGCAGGTGCAGGAAGTGGCAAAACAAGAACAATTACTTATTCAGTTGCCAAGCTATTATTATCAGGAATAAGACCTAACGAAATCATGCTCGTAACTTTCACAAACAAAGCAGCTAATGAAATGGTTAAACGTGTGGAAACTCTTTTAGGAAAGCGACCAAAAGGAATTTGGGGTGGAACTTTTCACTCTATAGCAAATCGTTTTATTCGGAGATATGCTAAAATATTAGGCTTAAAAACAAATTATATTATAATGGATGAATCTGATGCACGAACATTGATGAAACTCTCAATTGAGAAAGCAAATGTAAAAGAAATCCAAGAAAGGTTTCCAAATTCCAGAATGGCAAAAGCAATCTTATCTTTTTCTATTAATTGCAATAAATCAATTCGAGATATTCTTCTTTGGAAATATTCTCAATTTGATAATGAAGACATCATTAAAAAATTAGAAGAAGTTTTCAAAATCTATCGAGAGAAAAAAGCTCAAGATAATTTGGTAGATTTTGACGACTTACTGATATATTGGAATCAATTATTGGATGAAAGAGCGGTTGCTCAACTAATTGCGAAAAATATAAAATATGTTTTTGTGGATGAATACCAAGATACTAACTATATTCAAGATGAAATTATAAATAAAATAGTAAAGCAGAATCCAGATCATAATGTTATGGCAGTAGGAGATGATGCGCAGAGTATATATGCATTTAGAGGTGCAAATTTTCAAAATATCCTCAATTTTGAAAAAAGATATGAGAATTGTAAGAGGTATACAATAACTTATAATTATAGGAGTATTCCTGAGATTTTAAATTTAGCAAACAACTCAATAGCGCATAATGAAAAACAATTTAAAAAATCCATGCGCTCCACACGCCCTAAAGGATTCTTGCCATACCAAGTAAATATAGGAGATGATATGGATCAAGCAAGATTTATTGTAAACCAAATTTTGAAATTACGAACAGAAGGCAATAAATTAGAAGAAATGGCAATATTAGTTAGAGCAGGTTCTCATACCTTAAGAATAGAACTTGAATTAAAAGCAAAAAATATACCTTATGAAGTTCGAGCAGGAGTAGCCTTTTTTGAAAGAGCCCATATTAAAGATATATTAGCTCATTTAAGAATTATTGAGAATCCCTATGACGAAGTATCATGGTCTAGAATATTTGCAATCATTCAAGGAATAGGGACTTCTTCTGGCTCAAAGATATTCGAAGCAATATCTAATATAGAACATCCAATCGATGCTTTGATCAATAAAATATTTTATGCTGAGAAATTGAAAGGATCTCGTATATCGAAGGAGGGAATAAAAAACTTAATCTCCTATATTAAAAAACTAATTGATTTTTCTCCCGATGATAATCCATCAGAAGTTATTTTAAATTTAGTAAAAATTCTTGAAGATCATCTAAAAGCAAAGTTTGACAATTGGCAAGAACGTGTAGATGATCTAAAGCAACTGAGTGTGTATGCACAGAATTTTTCGACGATACGTAAATTTCTCGAAAATCTAAGTTTAAATTTATCTAATTTGGAATCTAAAACAGTTCATTCTGGAGAATCAACTGAAGAAGAGAACCCATTGATATTGTCTACAGTACATAGAGCTAAAGGACTTGAGTGGAGAGTAGTATTTATTCCTATGTTATGTGAAGACTCATTTCCGTCAAGCAGGACAATTGGAGATCGTGATAATTTCGAAGAAGAACGTAGAGTATTTTATGTAGCAATAACAAGAGCAAAAGATCAATTATATCTTATTTCTCCTTCGATAAAATATACATATCGAGGGCCCCAAATGGTAAAAGTATCCCAGTTTGTATCTGAATTAAATCCTAAGGTTTTTATGAAGTCATCTGTTAAATTTAAATCTGAGAAAATTGATAAAAAAGATTTATTCAAATCAGCAATAGATCTTTTATAGACCAAAGACTTTAAAATAATTCTCCTAAGATATAGAAAAATTAAAAAAAAATTAGTTTTTAAGCAAGTGAGTTTATAAATCTCTTGCCTTTACTGTCTTTCTATTATTAGCTTTTGCTCGTCTAACGGCGTGATCAAGCATTTCCATTATGAGTTTATTTAATGTGTCCCCATCAAGAACACCACTGCTAGTATTGCACCCTTTCCCCTTAATGAATTCTCTTACTTTAGATTTAACATATAAAGGTTCTACTCCTTTTTTTGCCATTTTTAACTTCCTCTTTTAGAATTTTTTAATTTATTTTAAAACGGATTTTAGATTGAAATAAATTATGATTTGTTAATTATTATTTTTCCATCTGTATTATTAAATGTTTGTGATTTAACTCACAATTTATGATTTGCTTCGTTTCTTCCCATAGAATTATACTAGTAATCAAATTAATGAAATGTAATAAGGATTATTAACAAGAAAATATCTGCTAAAATAATAACATATTAATAAATATCTTTTTTCTATTCCTTCACAAATGAAAATTCATTTTATTATTTTAGTTACTTCGAGTCAAAATTAAAAAAATCTATACAACTAAAATTATTAATCTCAATTCTATAAAATTAGAATAATAAAAAAAAGAAATATAGTAGTTTTTTGTTTCAGCGAAGTATTGTTAAGTTCACTGTTTATTTTGGAGGTGCTAATACAATTTCAATGCTTGAAACATTGTTATTTTGTCCGTTTTCTCCTTCTAACTGTTCTGTGCTTAATTTGATATCCTTATATTCTGTGCCTTTTAAGAATCTATTTCTCAAAATCTCACAGACATCAACTGCGTGAGAAATAGCTCTTCCTCTAGCTTTTACTGTGCAATCCTCACCTTTATTAAGGATCATCATAGTGGCCATCACGTAGTTCATGGTTGGACGACGGCCCACAAAGACAGCATTTTCTTCTTTGCTTTTACTCATCTTTAATTTCCTCTTTAGTTTTTAATTTTGTATTGTATTTTTTTACTTTTTTGTTAATTTGCGTTTACGTATTACGTTTTGTAGTTTTAATGTATTTTTGATTTTAAATTACGTAATAACATTTTCTTGAAATTTTAGAAATGTTTTAAATTTTATTATCAGATTAATAAGGATTTTTGATTATCTAACAAAATCTAACTCAAGAGGTACATTTCCAAATAAAATTAGAAAAAAAAGGGATTTAATTATTACTTTATAAACCTTTCAATGTTACACCGAGGAAAAATAGGAACCAAGAGAAAAAGAATACTATCATGGCAATCAGCATCCATGATACGAAAGAACTTAAATTAAAAGGGTGAATTATCGGTAGGAGAGTACCAGCCCAAAATAAAGTAAATTGGTCAAGTAAGATGAATATCCCAAAAGCCATCAACAAGAATGTCAATGACACAGTCACTCTAGACGGAGGAGTCCATGCCATAAATTAATCAACTTTTTATTTTTAATTAAACTATAATTACATACCTTTTAGCTTTACACCTAGAAATAAGAGAAACCAAGAGAGAAAAAATACAACTAACGAAATAATAAACCATACATTTACCGTTCCAATTGGAATATTAGGTAAAAAATGTGGCCATATCAAGCTAGTTAAATCAAGCAAGATAAATATCCCAAAAACCATTAAAAAGAATGTTATAAAAACGGTAACTTTTGTTGGAGGAGTCCACGAAATATTATTTTCACCAATTTTTTCTTTTTTTTTTATTAAAATAAAATTTAGTATTTATTTATTTGATTTATAGTTTTATAAATATTCTACTTTTAGAAAAAAGGAAATAATTATTAATTAATGAATTAACGAATTGAATTATTTACTTTCAGTGTAGTCAAATTCAATTTCTCTTACTGATATGTTATTTTTTGCTTCTGGAGTATAGATGAGCTCTTCTTCTCCCTTCTTTTTATCTCTACCATCATCATCCTTTTTTACAATATCCCAGATGATACTAATAATAAGTAGAGCGGAGACAATAACTAAAAGTGGAATCAATAATCCAGAATCTGTGAGTAATATTTTAATCCAGCCAATATAGGGGATCCTTCCCACTACAACTCCTAGAATTCTACTCTCCGGGACAGGTGCCTCGTCAACTACAAAATTGGCATCTCCTTTTGTGCGAAAAAACCAACCTCCATCATACCATTTATCGACAACGCGATGAACTATTGGATCATTCGGGGGATGCGTCCAACCAGGTAAATTGCGAGCATCAAAAACAATTATATCACCCTCTTTCCCGATTATTGTGCCGTTTTTTATTTGAGCAGGATCTTTGCCCTGCAAAAATAATAAGTCTCCTTTCAGCAGGGTTGGTTCCATTGACCCAGAGACTACCACTACCATGGGTGTCTGTGTATTTAGGGTGATTTGTAGAATATAATATATCAAAAACGATCCTGAAAACGCAAAAACTATTAAAATTACGGCAATTAATATTTTTCTCTTTGGAGTTGAATGCGTTTTCTTCAATTTTTTCTTATCATTCCCTGTTTTCAAATATTCTTTATTCATACCAATAAAACAGTTATTCTATGGTCAAATCTAATCAAATTAGCAATAAAAATTTTCTTAAAATAAAAAATCAAATTTAGAATATTGATAGTCTATTGAATATGATTTAGAAGAGTAACATTTTAAATTAAAATATCTAGAATACAATTATCCGATTTTATTGAATAAATACAATTTCTATAAGGGTTAAGAACTTTAAAATGTCTGAGAGGAGCCACTCATTTGACATACATGACAGAAGTTACGATGATATTCAAAAAATTATGGAAAATATATTAGAACAAAGTTTATCTTTTTCAACCAAGACAAAAAGATTAGGAAGATCTTTATTTAGAATAAATTATTTTGATAATACTCTTGATCTAGAGCTTCAAAAAGAGAATAGAATTACTATTTTGCATGAACCTGACAAAAAAGTGTACATTCAAATTAAAGGAAAATTAACTGACATTCAAGTTAGTCAATTGTGGAATGATTTTGAAAAAAAAATCACTACTTCAATTTATGCTAAGAAAATTGAAGAACCTAAGATCTCAAAAGAAGAGATTATTCAAGAAATTAAACACTCAATAGAATTAGAGGGTTATATAGTGAATAATGAAGAAATTCAAACTTTTATAGAAAATTTTATCAATAAATTTGATAGATTACCAAAGGGAGATGAATTTCATTCAATTGTTCAAGGGTATATAATAATGATTAATGAAGATTATTTATCAGAGAAAGTAAAACCCTCGATTAAAAATGAAACAGAAAGTATAGAGGCTGTCTTAGATATTATCGAAGATAATCAACCTTCAGGTTCATATCAAAAAAGTGTTCCAGTCCACGAGAATTCTGTGGGGCGTAGAAAATGTCCTAGTTGTGGAGATGAAACATCAATTCATGAGGTGATTGACAAGAGTATAATATTAATGGATTATCCTCGCATCTATGGTAAAAAAAAGTACTGTGGATTATGTGGGTATGAATGGAAGTAGTTAATATTTTTCTCAGTTTTTATTCGTTTCCTTCCTTTTTTTCTAGAAATTACTTAAAAATTTTTAAATAGTTTGAGATATAAGATGTGATCATAGTATTTGAATAAAAATCTAAACAACTTTAAGTGATAATTATGGAAGATTACGCAATTATTTATAATCCTTTAGCAAAAAAAGGAGAAGCTAAAAAAGACCTTGAGTATGCATTAAAATGTTTAAATGACTTAAAGGTATCATATAAATCAGTAAAAACAGATTATGATGGTCATGCTATTGAATTAGCTAGACAATTAGCAAAAGAGGGGTACAGAGTTATAGCGGCGGGAGGAGATGGTACAGCAAATCAAGTTCTTCATGGAACCATATCGTCGAATTCAGGAGCGCTCTGTGGTTTCATTCCAATGGGTTCAGGTAATGATATCCCTGCAGCTATAGGATATAGAGCAGATGTCA
Source organism: Promethearchaeota archaeon (assembly GCA_016839915.1). GTDB lineage: Archaea > Asgardarchaeota > Lokiarchaeia > Sigyniarchaeales > SOKP01 > Loki-b32. The sequence continues at coordinate 11,562 of JAEOTH010000219.1, read as the reverse complement.
AGCGAGCATGTGAGATTATTGCCCAAGGATTTTCAAGTAAATCTGATGTTGGATTTGCTAAAACTGATAGTGGTAATGAAAGATATTTCTTAGGTATAGGGAGTCAAGGATTTGATTCGGAAGTCGCACGGAGATCAAATGAAGAAAAAGAAAAGGATTACAATATGATAATTCTTACGACATTAAAATCCTGGGAAAATAAGGAAATTATCGTTAAAATGGATAATGATACATTTGAAGGTGAAGCTAATCTTGCAGCAGTTGGGCTTTCTGGAGCTTATGGTGGAGGTATGTTTATTTGCCAAAGAGCTAGTATTGAAGATGGTCTTTTTGATATAAGCATCGTAAATATTGACAAGGTTAAATTAGCTAGGCAATTCAGAAGAATGTATAACGCCTCTCTTCTCCCCCATCCTGATATTAGTGAATATCAGAGCAAGAAAGTAAGAGTAGAAATGAGGAATCCTGAAGATGAACCATATGTATGTCAAGTTGATGGTGAAGTATTAGGATCACTTCCCGTTACCTATGAATGCATTCAAGATGGATATGAATTCATTCGACCGAGAAAAAATGAATTTGCTGAAGAGTTTAAACAGAAATACGGGCATTATATGTGGGAATGCTGGGATGAATTAGAAAAGCGCAAAAATAAATAATTATAATTTTTTTTTAAAAATAGATTTAGAAGGCATAGCTAAAAATTTTAATGTAATTATTAATACTTCCATATTATCTAAATAAATCAACTCTTTTTTTATGCCCGATTGGAATGATATTTTCGCTGAAAAAGGCAGGGTCTTCACTGAACCTCATCCTGATATGGAAAGAATTGCTGAGATCTTCAAGGAAAATGGAGTAAATAAGATACTAGATATTGGGGCTGGTACAGGGCGTCATCTTATTTTTTTATCGAAGAAGGGCTTTGAGATGTATGGTTTTGATGCCTCTCCTAAAGCTATAACACTAGCAAAGCAATGGCTTGAAGAAGAAAACCTAGAAGTAGAATTAAAACAACATAGAATGGAAGAAAAATTTCCATACCGAGACAATTTTTTTGATGCCATAATCTCTATCCAAGTTATTCACCATAATAAAATGGTAGATATTTTAAAAACAGTAAGTGAAATTAAAAGAGTATTAAAACAGGGTGGGTTAATATTAATAACCATCCCCCGCTTGGAAGGTCGATCTGGATTAGATGATTGGGAATTAAAAGAAATTGAAAAAGGAACATATATACCGCAAGCAGGTCAAGAAAAAGGACTTCCTCACCATTTTTTCACATTAGAAGAAATTCAGCAAGTATTTGATGGTTTTACAATCCTAGAGATCTATAATGATCGAAAGAGACATCGAGCTATTGTAGGTGTAAAAAAATAATTTTTCTGATCTAATTCGCAAAAATGTTTAAATTGTAAATTGCTCATAGTAATCTTAATACTAAATTTGTTTAAATTCGAGCGATATCACCTTTTATGAAAAATCGAGCTATCATTCACAATATAAATGAGTTTTTAAAAACTGAACCTTTATTTTGCCTGTTATGTAAGAAATTCACCTTTACTGCTAGTGAATACTGCGAAAATTGCGGAAGTAAGTATAGTTTAAGAAAATCTAAAGTGAAGGATGTTAGGCAATACAATAAAGCTATAAAAACTGGTACCCAATATCAATTGAAAGAGCAATTTTCTCCACTAAAACCTATATCATATGTTTCAGGATTAGGCACTGATGAATTCCCAAATCTTAAATTTAATTCAGATAATGAATTAAAAAAATTTTTAGTTATCCAGCGTTATTTTTGTATGTATTGTAAGAAGTTCACTATTAGAAATCGAGAGTATTGTGAAAATTGCGGAACTAAGTCCAGCTTGAGAAGATCCAACAAAAATGATATTGAACGATATAACAAAATGCAAGAATTAACAAAACAAGAAAGGGAGAATCAAAAGCAATTAAAAGCAAAAAAACCACCCTCAGCAACTTCAGAGTGGAAAGAAAAATTCGAAGATATTCCTAGCCCTAAACCAAAGATTTCAGAAATAACACAACCAATATATATTTCAGAGCCATCACAAACAAAAGTTGAAGCGTTGCTACCGATTCCATCAATTAAGAAAGAAGAAAAACCAAAAGAAGTTTCTAAAACTCCTTTAATTCCAGAATCACCTGAAAAGCCTAGTGCTGAGATTTCTAAAGTATTAACAGAAGAACCAAAACCAATAATGTCAACATTAATTAAAACAGAAGAGAAACCAAAGAAAATTTCTAATATATGCAAATTCTGTGGCATGAAATTACCTCAGAATGTTAATTTCTGCCACCAATGTGGAACGATAATAAAACATCAGTAACTATAATTTCCTGAATCGAGCAGTTCACCTTCTTTTTCTGAAACTTGTTTTCTGTTGATTAGTACTATGATAGAAATTCCAACAATGGCAATAATTACTATTGTAACTATTAATACTTCTAGGCTAAGTACATTTCGATCTTGATTCCAAGGAAAATTTCCTTGATATGGATTATTTTGATCATCAAAGTAATTATTATAAATAAACTGCTCAACTGTTTTCCCTGATATCTCAAGGCTATCATTTGTGACATGAGAGCAATTATCCCGAGTAGTATGATGATAAGGCCAACCTGGGTTATTCCAGAAATTAATTATTAAATCAGCTGAAGGAATACCAAAATTACCAAAAGCTACATGGTCATCTATAATCGGTTGGGCTTCTGGGTTTGATGGAAATTGATAAATATACCCCAATTTTCTCCCTATTGCAAATAATTCATCTAATAAAGAAGAGGTTGAATGTTGTTCATTAATAAATCTTAAATTTTCTCCACCTACCATATCTAACAAAATCATACAATCAAAGCTTTCAGTTGTGGAATTAAAAAAATTATTTATATCTTCTACAAATTTCTCCGATCCTTCACACCAATCCCATCCATCCATCCCATATCCTCCCTCATCTCGTCCCTGATCTTCAGCATCAAAAAATAGAAACCAAATCTGACATGATAAATTTAATTTTTGAGTATAAAAAATCCTAGCAAGTTCAATTAAAACAGCACACCCACTTGCGCCATCATTAGCGCCAGGTACATGAGCACTTTTATTTATATCCTTAGTAGCTCTTGCTCGTGAATCATAATGGGCTCCAAGTATTACTATGTTTGAGTTGTTTTCATTTAACTTGAATAATACATTTTGACACTCTGTCAAATGAACAGTAAAATTGTGAAGAATATAAGTAAAATTGTTGTCAATTTCTTTAAATTTAGAAATAAAATAATTGGCACAATTTACACGTTCTTGTGTTCCAGGTATTCGAAAACCAAGATCTAACTGATCTTCAACATAAGAATAAGCGCTTTCTCCATTAAATTGTAATTCTTTTTCATAGTTGTTGATATTAAGAGGATTAGATGGAAAATTAAAATAGACTATAGAAAAAATAAGGATTGAAATGATTCCAACCGAAATTAAGATTTTGTGTAATTTCCTTATCCAAAACCACCAATTAATAATAAAAATTACTTAAATAAATTTCTCAATATTATTAAGAATAAAAAAATAAAAAATATGAGTTTAAATAGGTTCAAAACCTAAATCTACTCTTGTTTCACCTTTAATGTCTGTTTCAATAAATTTAGCTTTGACTGGCATTCCAATATTAATTGTTTCAGGTTTACTTTCATCTACTCCTATTAATTGTCCGCTTACCATAGGACCTTCATCAAGTTTTATTACTGAAAAACAATAAGGTTTATTCCTGTTATAGCCTTTTTCTACAAAAAATGGAGTCCCTACAGTAATAGTTGTAAAAGCTGCAACTTTACCTTTCCCTGACATTTCTGCCCATTCCATATTTGCTTTATTACATTTAGTGCATAATTTTCTTACAGGAACATAACTAACCCCGCAATCTTTACATTTTGAACCCATTAATTTCTTTTCAGATAAATAATCTAAATAGCTTTTTATTGTAAAATCTCTCTCACTTTCAGTCATTTTTCACACCTCTATTGTTCAAAAATAGTCACTACACATGTAGCTCCTGAACCACCTAAATTATGAGTCATCATTCTCTCTACATCAAATTTTACTTGCCTATTTCTTTCGGCAATACGTCTCATTTGTTTGAACACTTCCACGCAAAATGCAGCACCAGTAGCACCTACAGGATGGCCTTTACTTTTTAAACCTCCACTAGTATTTATTGGCAATGATCCATCTCGCTTTGTTTCCCCATTTCTAATTGCCTCAACAGCTTTACCTTTTTCATAAAATCCTAAATCCTCTAATGCCACTATTTCAGCAATAGTAAAACAATCATGAACTTCAGCTATCTGTATATCTTTAGGTTTTAAACCAGACATTTCATAAGCTTGTCGTGCCGCCTCTTTAGTAGCTAAAAAACTAGTTAACTCATTTCGATCATGTAAAGATAATGCTGCACTTCCTTGACCAGTGCCTGTAATCCAAATTGGTGTATCAGTAAAATTTTTTGCCACATTTTCAGCCGCTAAGAATACACACGCTGCACCATCAGTAATTAAGCTACAATCGAATAACCTTAAGGGGTATGCAATTATTGGGTTTGAACTACTTTTAAGATAATCAAACTCATCCTTCCAATCTGGAATCTCTCCCCCAGATTTTTCAATTTTTGCTATCTTACGATCCATCATATCTTTAATAGAACTTTGCATTTGAGCATAGGGATTTTCCTTCCCATTTTCATGATTTTTTATTCCAACTCTCATTAAATCTTCAACTGTAGTTCCATATTCATGAAAATGAGCTGAAGCTAGAGTTCCATACAATCCTGGAAATGTTGCTCCTGCAGGATATTCAAATAAGCTATCTGATGCGGTAGCTAATATATCAGTGACGTTCACAGTAGGTTGTTCGGTCATACATTCAACACCAGATACAGCAATAACATCATGAACTCCCGATGCAATTGCTAATATTGCTTGCCTAAGTGCAATTCCGCTACTCGCACATGCTCCCTCAAAACGACCCGCTGGTTTTGGAGTTAATCCTACTAAATCTGCCATCTGCGGTCCTAAATGCCCTTGGTGATTAAACAGATCTGAAGAGTAGTTACCAACATAGCAAGCATCAATATCTTTGGGTTCAATACCATTATCAACTCTACTTACTGCATCAAGCCATGCATCAACCCATAAGTCTGGGTTTCTTTTATGAGGAAAATGTGCTCCAAATTTACTCATACCCGCTCCAATCATAGCCACTTTTCTTGCTAATTTTCCCATATATTCATCATTTAATTTTTTGTTTCAATTATAATTTTTAAGATAATAAATTGAGGAGTTAAGGAAAAATTTTAATTGTTTTGATTTTAAATCTTTCAATTTCATAATTAATTCTTTATTAATTAGTAGTAGATTAATCATTCATGAAAAAATTTAAGCAGGAATAAAAGCTCAATTATCAAACCTATAGTGCTGAAAATAAATGGGGCAATATAATGAACATTCTCTACAATTAAACCAGCAATAAATCCAGTAGGAATTAATCCAATACCTCTAAAAAAGGAAATAATACCATAAGATTCTCCTTTCTGATTTTCACCTAAGTTTGTCAAAATTATTTGTTCAGCAGGGATAAATGTGCAGACAGATAAAGAAAATAAAACGAAGCCTATACTCAATAATATAATTAATGAATGTCTAAAATAATTCATCCAAAGAATAACAGATAATATATTCATGAAGAAAAAGCCAAATCCAAAGATTTAACTCATTATTAATGCTTTCTTATTACCAATTTTATCTGTTAAATGCCCAGCAGGAATTTGGAAAACCGCATTTCCAATATTAAACCATAATGTAATAAAGGCAATATCCTCTTTAGTAAGATTATAATAATCCGTTAAACCCCCAGAATAGATAGAGAGAGAAATACTATATACGAAAATATCCAATGTGAAGAAGATTAAAATCGATCTTAATGTTTTTGTCTTGAAGATCTTTATCCAAATGTTCTTTTTTTCTTTATTAATATTATTTTCTTGAAATTTCTGATTTTTATTATGTTGGATTTTAGTAGAAATAAAAAATATGAAGATAAATTCTTCAATAACTAGTAATAAAATGAAAAAAATTAAATAAAATCTAGAATTGAGTCCTTGCCCAAGAATTATGAAAACTGATCCTGCTATAGTTCCACCAAAGTAAGAAAAAAACATAAAACCAAATGTAATTCCCTTGGACTTATTACTATTTTCGGCTATCAAAAACTGAGCATTTAGATTATTAAGAATAAACCCTAAAAAGTAAAATACTATCCCAAAAATAATAAAATATAAACTAGTTGGGCTTGCTGATACCAAAAATAAGAGTCCTATGATGTAGATGGGAACACTTGAAATAAGAACGTATTTACGATTAATTTTATCAGATAGTCTCCCTACTATAGGCATAGGCATAAATTGTATTATCGATCCTATCGAAATAAATAAGCCTGTCAATACAATTGAATGTGTAAGTTCCAATAGAAATGGTTGGTAAACCACAGTAAACATGCCTGTACCAAATCCATGAATTAACTTAGTAATAGCTAAAGCTATTAAATTCTTACGCTCTATTTTGTCTATATTTTCAATTTCCATCGTTATTGATAGATAAATATAATTGAGTATAATTTTTTAGAAATTTATAGTTTAACAAGTCTATTTTTCAGATCAGAAAGAGTATAATAATCAAAATATTAAGATTTATTTTCCTTCTTTTTCATTCTTTTAAGATTATTTAACGCAACAATATATCTTTTACTTTTAGTTGCTCTTTCTTCTAATCCCTTACAAGGAAAATCTTCACACTGATAACAATAATCCAACTTTTTTTCTGTTACACAACAATAACGAATCCAGCATTCTTTAGTCCAACAATCTGAAATATCACCCCTACATGTGCTACAATGAAAGTCTTCTGGTTTTACATTATCCCACATTTTATCAAAGATCTTAACTAATCTATCAGCTATCTTTGGACTATGTGGAGCAAGATAGATCTGACATTGAGCGCAATCTAACCCACATACAGACATTACTTTTCTAATTTGAAATGTTTTTGCTTCTTTCATGCTTTTGATTATCTTTTCTTTTAATAAAAACTTAATTGCTTTCTCAATAAAATATCTTGATATAAAGATTAATCTTAATCTTTTAAGAGTTAAAATTCTACTAAAGAAAAAACAAGCTTATTTCTCTCGAGGGTTTGATTTTCAAGTTTTCCCCTTTATTATTCATATTGCATCTTAATAGATTTTTTTAAGTTAATATTCAATCCCATATCTAGCAGATATTCCTTTTGAAGAATAGTAATGTTTTATCATTCTCATCTCAGTTACTAAATCAGCCAACTCCTTTATCTTAGGATGCATTTTTGGTCCACCTGTTAATATCAACTCAACGTTTTCTGGTTTAATTTTTATAAGTTCTAATACAGGTTCGACAGGTATAACGTTCATAGATATCGCAACACCAATCTCATCGAGAATGACAATATCATATTCATCACTTAAAATAACTTTTTCAGCGAAATCAAGTGCTTTTTTGCCTTCTTCTTTGTCAAAATCATTTGGTTCCGCAATAAGTTCAGGGCTACCAAATTGTTTTAGTTCAAAATTGGGTATATTCTTAATAGCTTCAATTTCGCCATACTTGTAATTACCTTTCATAAATTGTATTATATACACTTTGAATCCATGCCCCGTAGCACGTACTCCTTGTCCTATTGCTGCTGTTGTTTTACCTTTACCTCGTCCGAAATATACTTGGACCAAACCTTGTTTTAACCTTTTTCGAGTTGTACTCATTGCTATTCAATCTCTTTGTTCAACATTTGAAATACTCTATTATTGAATTAAAACCTTTATATTGAGGATTAACTAAATATATTAGTAAGGATAAAAATTCTTAGGTGTCAATAATAGAAAAACTCAAGATCTTGTTATTTGAAATAATTTATGTCTCTTTCCTTACCACATTCGTGATTTCTGCTTGTATCTCCTACTTCAAAATCAGATACTAACTCTTTTTTTTCCTTGTATTATACAATTTTCTCGAAATTGAGGAATTATTTTGAAAGAATTCATAGTATTACAAATTATTTTTGTCTTAATTAATATTAATATTAATTAAAAATATTAAGATATCTTTCTAAAATTTTTTAAGTAGAAAATATGTGATTTTATGGGCAAATATGAAAAATTAGATAAACAACTGAATAAATACCTTAGATTACCTACATTTCCAGTTGGGGTAAAGCTGCTTGAAGATCCAAAAGAATTGGAAAATATAGATTTTATAAAAAAACCTGACACTAAAGTAGTTGTTTGTCAACTATTTAGTTTTGCTAGATATTATGGATGGACAATGGGTTGCAGTAAAGAAGACAATTTGTGTCCACTTGCTGATATTTCGTTAGGATTTGAAGAGTCTCATAAATTATTTGAAGAAGGTGCTTTCTTTGTAGGTCGTTATAATGAAACTAAAGAGGCAGCGAAAAAAACAACAGAAACAATACCTAAAATTCCATTTGGAAAATATAAAGCAATTTTGTCAGGTGCTTTGCATCGAATTGATTATGAACCTGATTTAATTCTAATATGGGGTAATTCTGCTCAAATTATGAGAATAATTCAAGGCTATTTATGGAAGAAAGGGGGGAGGATTTCAATGTCTACTTTCTGTGATGGGGTATGCGCAGATACAATATCAAAGGCGATTATTACAAATGATTTGCAAATTGCTTTTCCTTGCTTAGGTGACCGTAGATATGGAAACGCTACAGATAATGATTTAATTGCTTCAATACCAATTGGAATAATTGATGAAATCATAAAAGGTATGGAAGAAACACATAAAGCAGGTACAAGATATCCGATACCATATCAGATATCAGAACCAGAATTTTTTGTAAAATTAAAAAAACAATTAGATAAAGTAAAAAAAAAATAATTTTTTTTTCTATTTAGAAAAATTAGTTTGAGTATAAGGTTTTTAATAAAGCATATATTGATTCTAAATATTATTTCAAAATCTTAACTTTTAGGATAAAATGAGGGGTTTTAAATTAGAGCAAGTAAACTAATGTCTTTAGAGGAAGCAATTTCTACCCATGTTCAAGATGGAGATCTTGTAGGTATTGGTGGGCTTTCTTTTTGGAGAAAACCAATTAGTGCTTGTAGAGAAATAGTAAGGGAAAATAAAAAAAAATTATCTTTATGCACGTTTGTTGGAGGCATTGAAGTTGATATGATAATTGCCGGAGGATGTGTTTCAGAAGTACGATCATGTTTTGTTGGAATGGAGATTTTCGGAATGGCACCAAATTTCCGAAAGTCAGTAGAATCCGGTTCGATTAGATTGTCCGAAGAAAGTGAAGCTACCATTGCTTTAGGATTAAGAGCTTCATACTTGAAAGTCCCTTTCATGCCTATAAAAGGTCTTATTGGTACCGATATGCCGAAGGTAAGGAATGATATCAAACAAATTGAAGATCCACTTGGTTCTGGAACTCAGGTTATGGCAGTGCCTAGGATAGATTTAGATGTAGCTATAATTCATGTACCTTATGCTGATGAATTTGGGAATGGTAATATTGCTGGAGCTGTATGGATGGACGCTGATATGGGAAAAACAGCGAAAAAAACAATAATTACTTGTGAAAAACTAGTGGAAACTGAAGATATTCGCTATTTACCAGGAAAAGCCCAATTACCTATTCAAACCACCACTGCAGTCGTTAAAATGCCTTTTGGGGCACATCCAACATCATGTTATCCAATATATACATATGATCCACTTCATATTCAATGTTATTTAAAAACTGAATTTGAAACATATAAGAAGAAATTCATAACAGGTAAGACAGATATTCAGTATTTAGAAGAAACAGGTGGAGTTCAAACAATATTCAATATTCTATTATAGGAGGGAAAAACAATGAGTGAATCTTCAAAAGATTATACAATAGATGAAATGATGACTGTTTTGATGGCTCGAGAAGTTAGAAACGAAGATGTTATGATTGTTGGTGTTTCAACTCCTATGGTATGGGCCGCATTTACATTAGCAAAGGTAACTCATGCTCCAGATGCAATATATCATTATATAATGGGGAATACGTTCGTAATGGAACCTCGCCAAGTTTCTTTACTATATCTTGAAATGAATACTGCTAGAGCATATCGATTTCAAGATAGTGTAGAATGTACCCTAGAATCTCTTCCTTCAGATAAACTTACCACAATTGAATTCTTTAGACCAGCTCAAATTGACCAATATGGGAATAGCAATAATATTTGTATTGGTGAATGGAACAATCCAAAAATCAGACTTCCAGGTGCTGCAGGAATCCTTGATTTTAGCATGTTTTACTCTCGTGGCTCTTTTCTTTATACTCCAAGACATGATAAAAGAACATTTGTACCAACAGAAGATTTATATTTCATCTCTGGAGTTGGATTTCCTGAAGGAAAGCCTTCTATATGTGGTGGTTCAGGCCCTCAATGTGTAATTACCAATCTTGGGTATTTAGATTTTGAAGATAAGAGTAATAGTATGAGGATTTCTACAATTCATCCGGGAATAGATATTAAAACAGTAAAAGACTCAACCGGCTTTGATTTAATTATACCAGAGAACTTAAAAGAAACCAAACCCCCAACAGTAAAAGAACTTAAATTATTGCGAGAAAAAGTTGATCCATTAAGAATTAGGAAATTAGAAGTACTTTCTGGTCGTGAGAGAGAGGAATTATTAGATGAAATAATACAGAAGGAACTAGAGATGAAAAATAAATACCCAAAATTACTAAGTTTTTAATTATTAAAATTCTCTACATTAGAGTATAGTTCTATTTTTCGGCCTTTTTCTTTAAAAAGAATTAAATTATTCTCTGATAATTTATCAATATGATATTTAACTGTGTTTCGAGCAAGATTAATCTTTTTAGCAATCTCAGATGATGAAATTCCCGGATTTTTCTGTACTAATTCTAAAATTTTTGAGGTTGTTTCCGATTTAGTCGGTAGACTTTTAAAAGCTTCTATTGATTCAATAGATGATGTAATTGGAAAATAAATAGTATATTGCCCATATTTTTCTTTTTTAATAATGCGATACTTCAATAAAACATCTAAATGCCATTGCAATTGGCCTTTTTGCAAATCACAGCTTCTTAGTAATTCATTTTGATGGATTCCTGGATTATTAAGGATTTGAGTTAATATGTTTATACGAGTTTCATTTTCAAATATATCTGTAAGAGTTAAATAAGATCTCCCCTTTTTGATATGCTCTCTTTTTATGAAGTAACCTCTATACGCTTTTACAGTGAGTACTTCAAAAATGGATATTGATAAAACTACAGCTAACAAGATAGATATTACGATGATTGTTAGATTGATGAGTTCATTAGGTACAAAAATAGCTTCATATGATAGAACAATCAGTATTAAAATAATTGATAAAAAAATAACAGAAAAAATTAGTAGCCCAAATTTCATTAATA
>JAEOTH010000218.1 GCA_016839915.1 Promethearchaeota archaeon | reverse complement strand
TTAATGGGAGGGGTAAGAGAATTAAAAGAAAGTGTAAAATTAAATTATATTGCCAAATATAATAAAACTCCCCCAATAAACCAAGGAATCTCAATATTAAAGGCTAAAGGTAAAACAAGTCAAGAATTACCTCCTATAAATCGAGTTAAAATGATAGTAGTAGATAAAACCGTGCAAGATTATATCCCCGATATAAATGGATATTTTAGAATTTATACAGATAACTATTCTAAAAAATTATTTGTTCTTTTCTATTCTTATGATAATAAATTACTTCAAACTTTTATGGGGGAAAATGCTGAAGCTTTAAGTAAAAAGATAATTCAAAATGACCTTACTAAAGATATATATCATTTAAATTATTTAGGTAGAGAATTGAAAAAAGCAGAAATTTGCCTATTTTTTGGAAAACCTTATATCCAAGATGAATAAAAAAAAAATTATATATTAAACAATTTCATGACATATCTTTGCATCGATTCCAGGTTCTAAAAGTGGATCTAGTTTTGCCATGTTCCTACCTAAATTTTTATTATGTTGTTTCAATGCATCAGAATCAGCATAAACTTCATAAAAAATAATTGAATTTTCTTCTCCCTTTATTGTATGAGGAATGTATTGTAAACATCCTGGCTCTGATTCTTTTATTTTAGGTACAATTTCTTTTAAGGCTTCAATTGCCTTTTCCATATTTCCCTTTTTCACTCGAACAGTTGCAATTAATGATATTGAGATATCAACCACCAATTCATTATTTATAATTTTAATATTTCTTTTTATTTTTAAAAAGATATTTAATAAAAATGTGACTTCTATAAAAAATTGCTTTTATAATAAATTCATGAGTAGAAATTTATATAATTAATATACTTATATAGCATACGCTTACGAACTAAATAACCTCAAATGGTCTAATATTATGATCCCAAAAAATATGGAATCATTTCTTAGTGAATATCTCCCTAAAGCTACTTTTAAGGCTCGGCTTAAAAAAGTTCAAGGAAAATGTTATCTAGAATTTAGCAACTTAGATGTCCATCTTCTATCACATTTAGGGATTATTAGTGATAAAGTTGGTCCTCACCTCGTTGCACTTATATGGGATGAAGATTCACCACTAGAAATCGGAGGATATGTAGTTGTGGATTCTCTTGCGGGAGGTCGCCCTTCAATGGGGGGAATTAGAATGTTACCAAATATAACTCCATCCGATATCTATAATCTAGCACGAGGTATGACGTTAAAAAATGCTGCTGCTAATCTTCCTTATGGCGGTGGAAAAGCAGGAATTGTTGCAGAAAGGGACCTTTCTCCCGAAAAACATACTGAAGTTGTCCGTGGGTTCGCTCAATTAATTCGAAGATATAAAGAGATCTACCTTCCCGGACCTGATGTCGGAACGAATGATGCAGATATGAAGACAATTGCTATTGAAAATGGATTAGATAATGCTCTCTCTAAGCCTGCTGATATGGGAGGGAATCGTATTGATGAACTTGGAGCTGCCGCTGGAGGAGTTATAATTGCTTTACAAACTCTGTTAGAAATTATGCCGAGATTAAGAATACTAACTCAGTTCGCTAATTTGGAAATTCCTAATATAAAAGATCTTAATATACTGATTCAAGGTTTTGGGGCTGTTGGTGCACATGCAGCTCGTATATTGAAAGAAAGATTACCTGAAGCAAAAGTTATAGGTATTAGTGATTTGGAGGGATATTTATATAATGAATCTGGATTACCTATTGGAGAATTATTTATATTATGGAAAGAAAATAAATTGGTAACTAATATATATTTTAAAAATCAAATAATCTCAGAAGGATATAAACATCCAACTAAATTTTCTACAAATGCAGATAATTTGCTCTTAGAAAATGCATTTTGTTTCATCCCTGCTGCTCCTATTTTTAATTACTTGTGTGTTAGAAGTTCTGAAAATCCTTCGATAACTGTTGATCGAATGGGAAAATGGTCAGTGATTATTGAAGGTGCTAATACCTATTCTCCTGATCCAAATAGAAAAACTGCCAGAATTAGGATGGAACAAATTGTATATCGAGAAAAGGGAGTTATGATTGCAAATGATTATTTAGTTAATTCAGGTGGAGTTATATTTGCTGCACAAGAACATATTGTAAAAACACCAGATCACTTACAAATTCCAGAAGAAATTTTAGGCAATCGTGAAGCAGTACAAAAATGGTTAAAAGATCATACAAATGAATATACAGAATTATCAAAACAACGCTTAATAGCAGGTGAAGAATACAGAGAAAAAGTTATTCATAATAACATGATTGAATTAGTTGAAATGTTAACAAAATCTCCAGATATGTTACCCTGCACTGCTGCTGAACAAATAAGCCTTCAACGCCTTACAGCAAAAGAAAGACAGCGTACAGCTAAAGATATTATGATACCAATACCAACTATCGACGTTAAAAGTACAATTCAAGAAGCCGCATCATTAATTATTAAAGAAGTAAGTGATATTATAGCTGTTGTTTCGAGTGGTAAACTTGTAGGTGTTGTAACTGATTGGGATATTACTAAAGCTATGGCGGAGGGAAGCAAAGATGCTACTCTTGATAGAATAATGACTAAAGATGTTATAACTTCTCATCCAAATTTTACAATTGTAGATATTGTACGTGAATTAGAACAATTTAAAATCTCAGCAATGCCTGTCGTAGAAGAAGGTATTGTTTTAGGAAAAGTTAACTCAGATCTAATTGCCCAACGCTATGTTTTAGACTTACTCCAGTCCCAAAAACCCCATTAATAATTAAAATTTCAAATATAATTTAATAAAAAGATAAAGATCTTAATAGTATTTCATAATATTATAAATAGTATCTCTTTGTGCCGGTATTTTTCCTGCGTTATTTATTATTTTCACTATGTCAACTGGAGATAAATATTCACCAAATTCAGCACCAGCACTTTTTGAAATATTTTCTTCCATTAATGTTCCTGAGAAGTCATTAACCCCGTAATTTAAAGAAACTTGCGCAAAATTTGGTCCTAATTTTACCCAACTACATTGGATATTATCAATGTAATTATTTAAGAATAGTCTTGCCACACAAAATAGTTTTAAATCATCCACTCCATAGTTTGGTTTTAAAGGAAATTTTTCAAGCTGAGATAAAATAGGATTTTCTTTAACAAACGGTAATGGTACAAATTCAGTGAAACCATGAGTTTCCCTTTGTATATCTCTTAATATTTCCAAATGCTTAACTCTATCATTTAGTCTTTCAATATGGCCATACATCATGGTAGAAGTCGTTGGAATCTTTAACTTGTGAGCAGTAGTTATAATTTCCTTCCATAGAGACGTGCTTACCTTATTCGGACAAATAACTTTTCTTATTTCATCAACTAATATCTCTGCGGCTGTTCCTGGAATTGAATCTAATCCTGCTTTTTTTAATTCTCTAAGTGTATCTACTATCGAATGTTCATATAATTTGGACATATAAAATATTTCCTGTGGAGAAAATGCATGCGTATGGATCCTTGGATCAACTTTTTTAACCGTTTTAAGAATGTCTAAATAAAAATCGAACTTTAACTCGGGATTTATGCCTCCTTGAACACAAACTTCCGTACATCCAAAATTTTTAGCTTCAATTACTTTTTCTCTAATCTGATCAATAGTAAGTAAGAATGCATTAGGATCTGTTGCTGGTAGACTGAAAGAACAGAATTTACAACGTTGATAACAAATATTAGTAAAATTTATATTTCTATTTATCACAAAAGTAACAATATTTTGCTTTTTTTCAAAGCAGATCTGATCAGCTATGTATTGTAAGGCAAAAAATTCTTTTCCCTTTACCTTTAAAATCTCTAAGGCTTCTTCTGAACTTATTTCTTCCGAATCTAAAGACTTCTGTAGAATCTTCTTTATATTTGGACTGATATCTTCAAAAAACTGAGTAGTTTTCATCTAAGTTTATATTATCTATTACTTTTTTAATATTTTCTGGACAAAAACCTTCTTTTTTTATAAATTTTTTATAGATGGGGAGTCTTTCTTTGAGGTTATATCCCACACTTTTACAAATATTATATAAATCCTCTATTTGAGGCCACTGATTTTCAGGATTTATATAGTCTAATGTTAAAGGTGAAATTCCACCAAAATCTTTAATACCCATATCGATAAACTCTCTTTCAAAACCTGTTATAAGATTCGGCGGAACTTGAATAGCGATATCATTTTCAAAAATAATTCGAGCAAATCCTACTACTTTAAGCATTTTCTCAATAGTAATTAACTTTTTAGGCTGATAAGGGATATTTTGTTTATTTACAAAATTCTGAATAATTACTTCTTGAATGTGTTGGTATTCATTATTGATCTCCTTAATTAGAAATAAATCTCCAATGATATTTTCAATAGTTTCTCCAATACCCAATAATAAACCTGTAGTAAATGGAATTTTTAATTTTCCTGCATTAACTATATGTTCTACTCGTTTTTTTGGCAGTTTTCCAGGAGAATGTTCATGCACCTTACCTTTTTTAAAAAGTTTCATGCTAGTGCTTTCAAGCATCAATCCCATACTAGCATTACAATTTCTTAAAGCCTTAATTTCATCAAATGTTAAATAACCTAAATTTGTATGTGGTAAAATGTTAAAATCTAGTAGATAAGTGCTAATATCTTTTACAAACTCAATAAAATCTAAACAATTTCTTTTTTCTAATTCATTTTGAACCTCAAGAAAACTTCCTGGACGTTCTCCAGACATTATAAGGGCTTCTTTACAATTATTTTGAAGCGCTTTCTGAATTAAGTTTACCATTTGATCATTACCAAGCAAAATTACATTGCTTTCACTATTTAATTTCGGAATTTTATAGTTATAAAAGCAGTACCCACACTGATTAACACAATAGTTTGAAAGAGAAAGTGTAAAATTCTTAGAATATGTAATAACATTGCGTTCCTCCTCAGGTAATTGAGCTTTTATATCCTTAACCTTGATTCTCAATTTCTTAATAGTTAAGCTTATTAACTGTTGGATTTTCTTTTCATTCATCTTCTCTTTTTATAACTTAATGTAATATAATAAGTTCTGATTTTAACATCAAAAAGGTCAAATCTAGGTGAATTTTTTATCTCTTCAAATCCTAGGCCTTCTACCAAACTTGTCGCTTCCTTTCCACCTACAATCCAGGGTGCTATAGTTATTCTTAAATCATCAATTAAATTATTTTCTATAAAACTCCAATTCAAATTACCACCACCTTCCAGTAAGATAGTGTTTATTCCAACACTTTTTAGGATCGGTAAGAGTTTTATTAAATCCACACGCTTACCATCCCCTGCTTTAATTATTTTAACACCTCTTTCTTCATAATTTCTTTGCTTAGACAATGGAACATTTTCAGTAGTGCAAATTATTGTTGGATAAATTTCTGATCGAAAGGAAATTACATTCGATTCTAGTGGTATTGTTAAATTGCTATCTAAAACTATTCTATAATATCCCTTGTGATTATAATATTTAATATGCAATTTTGGATTGTCTTTTAAAATTGTATCCTTTCCTACCATTATTGCATCAACTTGAGTTCGAAGTTTATGTACCTCTTTCCAGTCAACTTTATCTGATAATTCTGAATCACCCTCTTTAGTCGCGATTTTACCATCTATAGTCATCGCAGCGCTTAAAATGATATAGGGTTTGTTATTTTTTTTCAAATACTAATCCTCCTTTAATAAATGTCTTTATTATATTTTCTGATTTTGTTCTTTGAGTAATTAAATCATATATATTATTAGAATCTAATCTAGAAGAAAATAGATTTGGAGAGCCAAGATCGATTAAAAAAAGATCAGCAAATTTTCCTTTTGAAATTGAACCAAACTCATCTTCAAGATTAAAATTTTTTGCTGCATTAATAGTTACCATTTTCAATAATTCTTTGGAGGAAAATTGAAGCTCTTTGTTATAATTACATAAAACTCTCGAAATTCTATAAAGATATCGTAGCTCTTCAAATAAATCAGTATTATTTACCATTAAATTATCTGTTCCTAAGGAAACAGGAATTCTTAAGTTTAAAATTTCATTGATAGGAGGAAAACCAGTTCCAAAATATCCATTACAACGAGGACATAAAACAAGAGATTTATTATATCTTTTTATTTTTTCTAAATCCTTTTTGATAAATTTTGTTCCATGAATGATAACATCAACAAAATTATCATTAAATATTTCATTTATTAAATTAGAATTACGAATCTTTTCCGCGCAATGGCAAACTATAATTTTTTTAAATTTATGTTTAGCAGATATGACTAATTTTTTATTTGATGAATTAATTTGTTTATAACTGGATAATCCAACTCCGTCTGCCATATTAAATATAGGATCTATTTCACTTTCATCCATAAATCGTCCTAATACTAAAAAATTAATTGAGCTGTCAGCAAGAGCCTTTTTTAAAAGTTTGACCCCCTCTACCCCTTCCTCTCGAAAATCAATGAAAAATGTAATACCATTTGAGAGCATTTCTAGAACCGCATTTTGAATTCCATTAATTTTAATATCTTCAGGCGTTTGTCTTAATAATTTATGTTTAAGACCAAATGGCGGGGCAACGATTTCCCCCAACTCTTTATTAAAGCCCAATTCTTTTGCAAAATTATCCCCAATATGGACATGTGAGTTTAAAAGACCTGGAATCATTAAGGATGTCTGATGGTTAGGTAGAATTTCGATTTTTCCACTAATTTCATCAAAGGAAATATTGGTAATTCTTCCATTTTGGTCTATTTCTATATTTACATTCTGCTTTAAATCTAAATTATCCCCAATTAAAGCATAATTGCTAAATAAGTATTTTTTAGCCATAAATTCTTAAACAATGTAAATCATTTTAAATATTTCTAATCCTTTTAAAAAATAGAACTTTAAAAAATTAAGTTTTGATACTGGTGACTATAAATTACTAAATTTAAAACAGATTTACAAGATTCTGGCTCTGGAATAAATATTCCAATTGATAAGGTTGGTATTGTTGAATTGGAAAAAAAAGTTGAAATAGTCCAAGAGAATAAAAAATATTCCTTCTACCCTAAAATTTCTGCGCTAATCAATCTTCCTGCTGAACAGCGGGGAATCCATATGTCTCGGACTTCAGAAACAATCGAAGAAGTCATTAATGAAGTCATTTTCAAACCTACACCAACTATTGAGCTTGTTGGAGATAGAATTGTAAAAAAATTATTAGAACGCCATCCATATACTTCAAAGGCAGAAGTTAAATTAGAAGGCAAAATTGTAGTGCAAGTCAGAGAAAATGATGAAAGGATTATTCAAAAATCATATGATATTAGTTCTTTTGTAAAAGCTAGTCGAGGTATTTCAGGTTATATAGATTATAATTATTTTATTGGTGCTAGCGCCGTTGGAATGACAGTTTGTCCTTGCGCCAAAGAACTTTCTTTGGAATATGCCGAAGAAGTTGTTAAATCTAGAAAAGATATTGACGTTTCTGAAGAAGACCTTAAGAAGTTATTAAATATCCTTCCCTTTTCTTCACATAATCAAAGATCAATTGGTACTATTATTATTCAAATTAAGGATTTAACTAACCATAACGTAGATGTTTTAGATATTATAGATGTTATAGAGCAATCTATGAGTGGTAAAATTCAATCTGTTTTAAAAAGACCCGAAGAAGCCGAATTAGTAAGAAGTGCACACTTAAAACCTCTTTTTTCTGAAGATGTTATAAGAGAAATGGCAAAAAACTTCATTTTAAGAGACTTTCCAAATCTAGAAGACAATTTCATAGTTAAATTTAAAATTGAAAGTCTTGAATCTATCCATCCCCACAATGTCTACGCTGAACTAAAGACTACTGTAGGGGAACTAAAGAAAAAAATAAAATTTTCAACTTAAGTTTTAAAGAATTATTAAGAAGAATTAAAAAGAACTTATTGTCTTTTATTTAGAATACTCTTATAGATTTTTGTATAATTTTTTACACTTATAATTTTAGGATTTCTCCTATAAATTAACGGAATAGTAGCATTGCATCGAGAACAAATACCAGAAGTTCTAAGCCAATCCTTAAATTCATCTGCGTGAGCAGGGTATCTACAATTTGGACATATAATTATTCCTCTACCATTATCTTTGGGAAATTCTGGCAATTTAAAACAAAAAATGCATTTAAAATCATCTAATGACAAATTTCCAGCCTTTGGCCTGTATAATTTGTAATTTACTTGCTTTATAGTACTTTGACTCCTTCTTATTGGCTTTCCTGTTTTATTTGTACTTGTAGTTCGAGTGGTTGTCTTAACTCTAGAACTCCTAGATTGTCCTTGACCTCTTGGTGTTGATCTTGAAGAATTAGGAACTGATCTCGAAGTACGAGTAATAGATCTGTTTGACTGTGTTGGAGATGACCTTGTTGTAGTACGAATACTTTCTCTATGCCTATTAGGTGAAGTTAAATCGCTTAATCTTCTTGTACGTCTTGTGATATAATCTCTTGTCAATTGGGGTAATTGTGATCGAGATCCGAATAAGCCTGGAATAATCAATATTAGTATAGTACCAATAAGTAATATTAAAAGATTAAGATCAATTAATAATAAAGATCCATAGGTTTCTGCAAGTGAATAAAAACTTGCCCAATAAATTATTATGAAAAAAAGAATTGAGATACCTAAAATATAACCAAATTTGCGTGCATTTACTGATTTCGTTCCAAAATAAATTACTCTATATTTTTTAAAACATCGATATAAAGAAAATGAACCATATATTACATAAGGTAACCCAAAGAGAATACTCCATAAACTTAAATATAAATCTGAACTTCCTAGAAGATCTTCTCCTAATAAATCTGTAAAATTTCCCCAAATTGAATAAAAAATTCCAATAAAAACAGGACCAACTGTAAAGAATGCAGTATTGTGAGGACTTCGATATTCTCGATATTTTTTAATATTTTTTAATACTTTGAAAGAAAAAATTAACCAGATTCCTATCAATAGCCAGCTGACAAATATATTAAAGGAATTTATGATAGCACCATGTATTATACCTATTAAGGAAAAAGGCACCAATGTAAATGCAACAGATTTAACTTTGGCCATAGTTTAGTAATCACCACACTCCTCTTTTAATCTTCATCATATTCGAGATATATAGCTTTCCCTTCAGTTATAGGATTTATAAATTTTAATACTTCGGGGAGCATTTTTACATCTAATGATCCTTTAATGCCATATATCAAAGGATACCATGTATTTGATTTAATATTTGCCTTGTATATTTCAAATCCCGTAGATTTACCATCAATTTGATAGGGATCGATAACAAGAGCAACGGCTTTATCCCAGAGTTTTTGATATCTCGCTTGGGTCCCCATATCTTCATTCGACATGAAGCATCCATAAGATGGATGTGAATGATACCATCCACATATAAAAAAACTCTGCCTTTTAATATCTTTAAAAGCTCTTACATAATTTTTATAGTCTTTAATTTCTGCATAAACTGCTGTACCATGTCCCATTGGATAAGAATCTTCAATGTGAATTATGTTATTTCTATCTACTTTTCCTGCAAGAAGCCCTATAACCTCCACCCATTTTTCTCTTGGGATCTTAGAATTAGCATATTTAAGTGCATGACTCGCTATCTTAAGGATAGCTTTTACTGAAATATAAATCTCTTTTTGGAGTTCCTCCCCTTTTCGAGTTTCACCTTTTTTATTTTCTATGATTTTAGCTGTAGGAATCTTAGTAAGTTTGATAATTGGTTTAGCAGACGGTTTTTTTGTAAGCATTGAAGAAATTTCTTCAGTTAATTCATCTTCCTCTAATTTAAGTTCTTCGCAAATTTCATCTAAAAGTTCTTGTTTTATTTTTTCTTTTATTTTCCTCTTAATTACATCTTTGATTGAATTATTAGCTAGATCATTATTTTCCATGTAAAAATCACCATTTTTTATTTGCATACTTCTTAACAAGGTTCTTTACTTTTTTCTCAAAAAACTTTTGATTTTTCATCATTTCTATCGCGGCTTTTTTGTTAAAAACATCTGTTGGATTTACATATTTACCACGTGTATTAAACATAGCAATTATAGCTTGAACGACAGTCACTGCTGTTT
Source organism: Promethearchaeota archaeon (assembly GCA_016839915.1). Classification (GTDB taxonomy): domain Archaea; phylum Asgardarchaeota; class Lokiarchaeia; order Sigyniarchaeales; family SOKP01; genus Loki-b32. The sequence continues at coordinate 41,341 of JAEOTH010000218.1, read as the reverse complement.
TTGAAGGACTCCATCCACCTTTTTTACCAACCAATGAGGGATCTACTAAAGCAAGACAAATATTTCTCTGTCCTTTATATTCTGATGGTTTTGGCCAGAAATTTGGATGCCAAATAGGAGTATGCAATCTTACAAAAGGAGGTTTTTTAGGGTATTGACCAGGGAATTTCATTTCTAATCTAAAAAGACCACCTGCATAAACAGTACCTTTAGGTCCTTTAAATGAGATTGCTAGATGATCAATACTTTTCCTTTTTGGATTAAATGGTTTTAATTGAACAATACTACCTTCTTTAAGCATTTTTTTTAATCCTGCAAAATCTCGGGAAATACGACTACTTCTTATACTCATTTTCTCAACCCTTTTTATTATCTTTAATTTTATATTGAAAATATTATTATATATTTTTTTATAATTTTAAGTTAAAACCTTTTTTGATTTAAATCTTGTTTTAATTTTAAGGTTACAAAAATTTCACCATCTTTAAACCCTGCAGCTGTCATAAGTTCGTAATTTCTTAATTCATTTTCAATTGGATTCTTTTCTAATTCGACTATCTTAACATCATTAAAATCCAGTAAAGTCAAAATTGGCTCAGAATCTGGATCTAGTTTAAATCCATTTTTCGTTAATATTTTAATTATGTTTAGACAAGGTGATTGGGCTCTCAATTTTATTGATACTCGGCGAACTTTTTTACTACATTGAGAGCATTCTGGGTTTCTTGGTTTTTCGATATGATAGAATCTCATTGTAATTGCATTATAGATCACATAATTTCTTATAGGCTCACCTAATCCTTTATGACCTTTTCTCCAATGAAGTATTTTAATTGTTTCATGTGACTGTAAAGCTGAAATAACAGCATTTATAGTTATTATGCCAGGATCATGCCTATCAATAATTTTTACAATATCATCTTCCGTATATTCAGGCAAGAAATCATGTGTATTTACTAGCTCATTTGTAACCTTTTGAATGAATTTAATATCATTTATGTCTTTTGGATTCGGATCACGATCAAACTTTTCTTTAAATGCCATATCTCCTTTAAAAACGCAATGAATCCTTTTTCGGGGCACTCCAACTACCGTACAGGCTGCCATCTCATCATTCTCACCTACTGGTAATGGATTACATTCATAACAAGCATTTTTGTAGGGAAATATTGTATAAACATGACCATGATAACCGGAAACTCCACCATCTACTAGTGGTTTTTTAAATCTTATACATTGTGCATTTAAATTTAGACGAGCATTCATCGAATCAAGTCCTCCAACAACAACATCAGCAGCTTGATATAATACAGGATTCAATCGCTCTAAAGAGGTATGATATCCCTTAACTATAATATTGGGATTAATTTCTTTGAGCTTTCTCGCCGCCACAACTGCCTTAGGTTCTCCAATCTTTGCTCCAGTAAAAAGAACTTGACGGTTTAAATTAGAATGTTCAATAATATCTAAATCAATAAGATCTAAATGACCAACACCTAACATGGCTAAATTTTTTGCAATTTCACAACCTAAACCTCCAACACCAACTATCAACACCCTTGAGGCCTTTACTAATTTCTGAGACCAACCTTCCAAACGAAATTGGCGGTCATACAAGCCTCTCTCTTCCGCTGATAATTCTTTTGCAAAAAAATCTGAATCCTTATCCAATATTATCACCATATATTTTTAAAAAAAAAATAAAAAAAATTAAAGAGCTTAAAGCCCTTATATTATAATTCATGAAGAAAGTTTTATAAGTCTACCCAGCTGTACTAGCTGGGATTAAAAGAATATCATCGCCATCATTTACATCATAGTCTCTTAAATTGCTATTTTCATCCATTGTAACTCCACCTGAAGATAAATGAAAATCATTGGGATCCAATCCATACAAGTTACCTAAGGTTTGTTTAATATCACTTACTTGATTGCTGTCATTTACAGTTAATTTTTCTTTCTTTTCCCCAGGTCCAATAGTTGACATGAAATATAAAGTCAATTTCTTTCCTCCAGCAGGAGTTTTACCAGCAGGAGTTTTAGATTTTACTGGTTCTTCTCCTCCTAAATCCTCATCAAATTCATCAAAACTCATTCACATCACTTCCAATTTTTTTTTATTTTACAATCTGTAATTTTGTTATACTTAATAAAATGGCATTAAAAAGGTATTATAAAACCCTTTGGCATGATTTTGAAGTTTTTGAATTATAATCAAAAGCAAAAGTGAGAAAATTCTGATTTTAAAGAAATTATATTATATATTGTATGAATGCCTATCAATATTTATAAGACAATAAATATTGTTTTAGAGAGAAGATATAAATATAAAAACAAAAAATTTCAACGAAAATTAAGTATGGGCTCATGAGTTCTCTGGATAAAGCAGAATCTATTGTTCTTGAATTATTAGAAGAGTATTTGAATAAGAAAACCTTCTTCTCAATTAGAGAAATAATCTCCTATATAAGTAATAGAGTGAGATACAATCCTAATATAAATGAGAACAGAATAGAATTAATCTTAAAAGATTTAATAAAAAGACATGTAATTATTCCAGGGACTCGCTTAATGAAAAATAATATTATTGAACATCCAAAAAGAAACGAGATCTTTAATTATATCAAAAAAAATCCCTCAAATATTAATGAAATCATGAGAGCTCTAAATATTGGTAGTAATCAAGCATTATGGCATTTGTCTTGTCTAGAAAAATTCAGATTCGTAAGATCAAAACAAATTAACAATCATAAAATTTTCTTCAAATTTGATTCTAATCCAAAGCTTGATCCGTTATACTATTATTTGAAAAAAGAGATCGTTCAAAAAATAATTAATTTTATGAAAAACAAAAATAAACCATTTAAAATTACAGAAATAGCATCTGGCTTAAAAAAAAATCATAGCACTGTTAAAAAATATTTAGAGATTCTAACTGATCTGGAATTAATTATAATTGAAAAAGAAAAAAGTAGAAATATTTTCAAATTAGATTTAGATAAATATTCTAAGGCTCGAAATTCAATAAAAGGTGCAAAAAATTAAAAACTCCAAATTTATTCCAATCCCATTTAAATTTTAAATTATATATTTTAAATTTAGAAAATAATCTAATCAAAAAATCATGAAAAAGAATTATAGAATTTTTAGTGTTGTCGCACTTTATGCTGTTTGTATATTGTTTTATGTTTTTTTTTTCCTATTTCGCATTGAAAATGCATCTTTATTTCTCGTCCTAACTATTGGTAGTGTAGCTGTATTATCCACTAGTACTATTTATTTTGTACAGTCAAAAAATAGTCAAGAGAAAACTATAAAAGAAAAAAAATACCCTGCAAAAATCAAATCGGTTCAAGAGGCAAAAATTGCTATAATTGAAGAATATATTGATGTCATACCATCACTAGTAGATTACATTGAATCAGAGGAGTCCTATAAGGATATGCCTATTATGGATAAATACATCTTTTCAATGTTTAGTGAAGAAGAACTAAATAAAATAGATCTCTTAGAATTACCAAAAATGGACAAGATAATATTTATAAGAGAAATGTTATATTTTAATCCAAACGAGAGAAAAAAGTTAATTGAAAATATGTTAAAGAACAGAAATAAAACTGAAGATAAGATAACTTATACACCACCAATGGATCCTATTGAAATAGAAGACCAGATTCGTGTATATGTAAGATCTTTAGTCGAGCCAGGTGAGAAAACGAAAATAATTATTGTTGGTACAAATGAATTAGTAAGTATAATTAAAGAAACCGTAGCAATTTTATTTGATTATGAACTAGAGGATTTTCTATTATCCTCCGGAGGTATATTATTACAAGAGAATTCTCTAATAAATGATTATGAAATTGATGATGATGATGAAATAGCTTTAATTCCTACAAGAAAAGAAAGGGATTAAAAAAAAAAAAGATAAATTAAAAACATTCAATTTAATTTGAAGTACTTAGCCAGCAATACTTGCTGGAATTAAAAGTATATCCTCTCCGTCAGAAACATTATAGTCATTTAAAGGGTTAATCTCATCCATTGTTATTCCACCAGATGATAAGTGAAAATCAGCAGGATCTAAACCAAATAAATTTGCTACGGTTTCTTTAATATCACCAACAAGATTCCCATCATTAACAGTTAACTTTTGCTTTTTCTCACCCGGACCAATAGTAGACATGAAATATATTGAAATCTTTTTTCCTCCTGTAATAATCTTAGTAGTAGGAGTTTTGGATTCAAGTACCTCCTCAGGAATCTTTTCAAAAGGTTCTTCTATATCTCCATCCATTTCGTCTTCAAATTCTTCCTCTAAATCTTCTAAATCTTCATCAAATTCTTGTTCATCAAACTCGTCATCAAACTCATTATCAAAGCTCATAAAATAGACCCCTATAATATTAATTTAGATCTTATAACAATATTGTTTTTACTATGATTATATGAAAATAATAGAAACTAAGCTATATAAATAGAATTAAGTGTTTTATATACAAACACTTTAGAGTCAATATTCATATGTTTTTATTAATTGAGGAATTAAAAAAAGTGAACCATTATGGATGAGAAACCAATTCCTAAATATCAAATTCGAGAAAAAACTCCAGATGAAGAACCAGATACAATTTCGGAGAAACGATTAGCTAAAAAATTAAAAAAGGAAAGAATAAAACTAGATAAAGAAAAAAGTGAATGGGAAAAGGTTGTTAATCAAATCGAGGATTACAAAGAAAGTATTGAGGATCTTGAACGAAAAAGAAAAAATAAAGAATTTAAAATAAGAAACCTTGTTGAACAACGGGATAATCTACGTAGCGAGTTAGGAAAAATGGAGAATCAAATAGAACAACAAAAAAATGACTTAATTAATAAAGAACGGCAATTTAGAGAAAAAATTAGAACAAAAAATAAGGAATTAGATCAAAAAAATGCTGAATTAGAAAGATTTCAAGGAAAATTAGATAAATTAAGAGAGGATATTGCTAATCAAAAAAAGAATTTAGAATGGGAAAAAGAAAGAACAGAAAAACGTGTTAGGGAAATTAAAACAAAAATTCCAGGTATGGAGAGAAGAGAAAGTGCTTTAGAAAGAACTATTACTGATTTAGAAAATAAATTAATGGATTTAAGAAATGAAATTAAAAATTTAACTAAAGAAAGAGATACCTTAAATAGGGAAATTCATAACTTAAAGAGAGAGATTTCAGATGAAAAAAATCGAATTTCAGATGAAAAGAGTAAACTTAAAGAAGAAAGAGAAAAAACTCGTTACAGAAAACAGGATTTAGATCTAAAAACTCGTGAGATTGATAAGAAAAGAGTAGATTTAAAAAAGAGCAGGGATAAAGTGGAACGAGATGTTGATAATTTGGCAAAAAGAAGACGACAACAAGAAGCTAGATTAAAAGAATTGGAAAGAAAAATTCCTGCAGCAGAAAGTAAGTTCCATTCCTTAAACCGGAAAATTCCAAATTTAGAGGAGAAATTTAAAAGACTTAATAGTGAATATAGACAATTAGAAAAACATAAATCGAACCTAGAGAACGAAAAAAATATTATTAAACGTGAAAGAGAAAAGTTGGAAAAGGATAAGCAACGATTTTTAAATGAAAAAAGACAATTTGAAAGAGAATTGAAAAAGATTAAAACAAAAACTCCCTCAATTAAAACAAAAACACCCTCAATTAAAACAAAGACTCCTTCAAGGTACTGATTAATAGTAATGTGAAATTCATGAAAATTATTGAAGGTATTGAAGGAGATTATATAGAGACAAAAGATAATAACTTGTTTTTTGACGTAAAAGGTCTTCTCCATCCAAATGACTATATAATATGCTTTTTACGATTTTTTCCGCATTCAGATGGAGAACGTATAAGAAATGGTATCACTTTTAAAAAGGTGTACAATTTAAATGAACGATATGCCTTTTTGAGAGATAAATATCCTAGACATCTTTTCTATTCTAAAGAACTCGATTTGGAGGTTCAAGGGGTTAAAAAAAAAGAAATTAAAAAAATTTATACTCCAAGGGATTTCTTCAATAACTTATTAGAAAAAAAACAGTTAACTAAGAACGAAAAACTTTCAAAAGATTTGTGTAAATTAATAATTAATGAAGGAAATCTTTCTGAGAGTTCTATAGGGATTACTGGATCAACAATGATTGGATTAGATACCGAAAATTCTGATATTGACCTAATAATATACGGTACAGAAACCGGTTTGAAATTTCAAGAGAAATTAGAGGAATTATTCAAAAAATCAAAAATTTTACGGAAGTATGATATTGATGAATATGGGGATCATTATGATTGGAGAGTTGGTGGTTCTAATATTCCATTTGAAGATTTTTTGAAAATTGAGCAAAGGAAGCAACATCAAGGCAAATTTATGAACCATGATTTTTTTATTAGGTATATTAAAAGTCCTAAAGATTGGAAAGGAAATTTTTATGATTATCAGTTTAAAAATTTTGGAAGGATTAAACTTAAAGCAGAGGTCCTAGATTCCAAAGATTCAATTTTTACTCCCTGTTCTTATAAAATTAATCCTCTAAAAATTCTCGAAACCAGTAATAACACAAACAGTATTAACATTAGAGAAATTATTGAGATATTTTCATTTAGAGGTCGCTTTTGTGAGCATGCTAAGGATGGAGAAACTGTATTTGTTGAAGGAAATTTAGAAAATGTTAATTACAAAAATGAATTAGAGTATAATCGAATAATATTAACTGATCAAACAAAGGACAAGATGCTCATTTTAAATTAAATTCACATAATTAACACATTATTAAAATCTTTTTATTGAAGTATGATTTTTAATAACTAATGGATAATTTTAACGCTGATCTTCATATTCATAGCCCCCATTCAATTGCAGTATCGAAATCGTTGAATTTAGATACGATGCTAGAGACTTGTAAGAAGAAAGGTCTAACCATTCTTGGAACTGGAGATATCTTACAACCAGAATGGTTAAAATACATGGAAAGTAATTTAGAAAAGGAAAACGATGGTTCATTTTCATATAAAGGCATTTTTTTTATCCTTCAGACAGAAATTGAAGATTTAGAAAATATACACCATGTAGTTTTGTTTCCTGATTTCAACTCAGTTAAAGAAATTCAGAGCAAATTAAAATCAGCCTCCAAAAATATTTTAGGTGAATGGGGTGGGAGGCCTCGTGTCAATCTATCACCCCCTGCATTGGTTGAGATAATAACAGACTCTGGGGGGATAATTGGTCCTGCTCATGCCTTTACTCCTTTTAAAGCTATCTTCAGACAAAATAAATTTGAATCTCTCGAAGATTGTTATGAAGGAGTAACAAAAAAAATAGGGTTTATTGAATTAGGTCTTTCTGCTAATACTGATTTAGCGGATCGACTAGAATCATTAAAAAACATATCATTTTTAAGCAATAGTGACGCTCATTCACAAGATCCACGTTCTTTAGGACGAGAATTTAACAGATTTGACATTGATAACCCCTCTTTTGATGAAATTTTATTAGCTTTAAAGAGGAAAAATGGAAGAGGGATAACTCTTAATGTTGGTTTACATCCTAAACTTGGTAAATATTACAACATGTTTTGTAATAGATGTAGGAGAAGGATTTTATTTAAGAAAGTGAAAAAACAAGCAAATAATATCTTTAACCAATACTCAATAACTGAGAATTTTATTATATACTACTCTAATGATCCTATTTCTTCAAGATTAGATTATTTGGAACAAGTTTCTAAAAATAAGATGAATTGTTTATCATGTAAAGAAGAATTAAATAAAAATTTTAAGGTTAAATTAGGAGTTAGTGAAAGAATTGAAAAAATTTCTACATCTATAGAACCTAAACACCCAGATCACAGACCTCCCTATATTAATGTTGTGCCTTTGATAGATATTATTCGATCTGTAAAAGGTATCAAAAGTAAAACAAGTAAAACAGTTCTAAATGATTATAATAAAATGATACGAGATTTGGGAACCGAATTTGAGATACTAATTGATACTCCTATTACTAAACTTGAGAAATTTAATAAAAATTTGGCTTTAATTATTAATGCTCTTAGGAATGATGAGATTGAGTATACTCCTGGAGGAGGCGGCACATATGGGCAAATAAATATTGATGTTTAAATATAATTTAATTTGAAAAGTGATTTCCACTCAGAAAAAATAATTTTTACACATTAAATATTGAATTCTAAATCTAATTTTATAAGATCTCCACACTTATTACAAGTAATAAATTCAAAGACTTTAACTGCAACGGTGAGTAATTCAAGATCTTTTCGAGGAAATTGATTTTTGAATTTCTTTTTATAACCACAATTTGGACAGCTAATTATCGCTCTTACCTGAATTAAATCACTGTCACCTGAAGCACCAACAGCTTTATCGCTTCTATTTTTAGTATTATCAATTTCCATATTTTAACCCCCAAGCATGATATTCATGGAAATTTGGGTTTATAAATTTATTCTCTATAAGGTTTTTTCTTCTTTTTCAAACGAAAAAAATGATTTAATTATAAAATGAGTAGCTGATGGTTTTAAAACAAATTTTGAGAACGTAGAGTAGATCTATTTGGTATTATCTTCATATTACTTTCATATATTATACTGATATCGTTCTCGTATTATAAAGCATATAACTCATTTTTTTTGATGATATTTTATGAGTGATGATATATTTGATTTGGTTGAATTAGCTAAAAAACGATCATCAGTAAGAGAAAGATTTAATGAGATCGCGCAAAATAACCAAAATCCTAATTCTAATCCTAATTGTGATGATGATAAATTTTTAGCAGATTTATTAAAAGTTTTAAAAATTAAAACATTCGTGGTTGGCGTGGGGGGCGCAGGAAATAATACAGTATCTCGTTTAGAAGATATGGGTATCAATCATGCAGAAACTATAAATATTAATACTGATGCTCATGATCTCTATTATTCAAGTTCTAAACATAAAATATTAATTGGAAAAGAGCAATGTAACGGATTAGGTTCAGGAAATGATCCCATAATCGGTGCTAAAGCTGCTGCAGAAGATCGTGAAAGATTAAGTCAAACATTAAACGCTGATATCATTTTTTTAACATGTGGTTTAGGTGGTGGTACTGGTACCGGAGCTGCTCCTATAATTGCTGAAGAAGCGAAAAAAAACAATGCTATCGTTGTAACTTTTTGTTCACTTCCATTTAATTCGGAAGGTAAACAAAGATCAGCAAGAGCTCAATTAGGTTTAAAAAATCTTGCTACATATTCTGATTTTTTAATTCCAATTCCAAATGATAATCTTCTAGGAATTGTTGGAAAAATCCCAATGATAACTGGTTTTAAAATTATGGATGAAATTTTAATAAGAAATATCGGTGAAGTTGTAAATTTAATTAATAATTGTGGTCTAGTCAATATTGATTTTGCAGATGTGAAAAAAACCCTTATGGAAAACCCAAATGAAAAATATCCTTCTGGTTTAGTTGGAATAGCCGAATGTATAGGTGATGAATCAGATTTAATTGAAAAAGCAAAATTAGCGTTAAATAATCCTCTTTTAAAGCCAGATCCTAGCCAAGTAAATAGATGCTTAGTATCTGTTACAGGTGATCATACATTGACACTATCTAAAGTTGATAAAGTAGTATCTACAATTTCCCAAGAGATTCCTGAAGACGCTCAATTAAAATTTGGAGTTCAAAATAAACCTGACTTAGGATCAAAAATAAAAATAATGGTTTTAGCAAATGGTCCTGTATCACCATATGTACGAGCTGCTGTAGATTCAGATATTGATTTTACACCAACGAATATAGTAGGAATTTAAAATTAAAATCAAAAATTTTTTAGAACTCTTTTTAGAATAATCTTCATTTATCCAAATTAAAATGTATTCAATTTTATTTAAATAAGTGATATTTAGTATGAATAAGAAAGAAATGCCGATTGAAGAACTCAAAAAAGAGATACGAAGCTTTTTAGATAAGAGGAAGGTGTTGGTTCTCTGTACTTGTAATCAAGATATTCCTCGAGCAACACCAATGGATTTTTATATCAATAAGCAAAATTTTAATATTTATGTAGGCCCAGCTCCAGGAAGGAAAGTAAAAAATATCGAGGAAAATCCAAATATTAGTATTGGTATATATACACCTATATCTGAAGGAAAAATACAAGGTATGCAAATTACAGCTTCAGGTAAAGAGAAATTGATATTTTTAAAAGAAGGAGATAAAGAATTTGAAAAAGCTCAGAAAATTGTTCGAGGAAAAAGAAAATTGATTTTAAAGATAATACCTGAAAGAATCGAACTTCTAGATTATTCTTTTATTAACCAAGGATATTCTAGATTACAGATTATGGATTTATAAAAAAAATCACTATATTTTTAGTGGTAAATTTCTTAACTTAAAATTAAAGTGTATAGCATTGTATATCCCAACGTAAAGAAGAGATGCATCATTGCGAAAAAAGCTCCATTTTTTAGCAAACGTTTATAATCTAAATTCGCCACTTTGTATTTTTTTGCCAATGACAGTGTGAGAAGATCACAAGCAGAACCTTGCGGTAAAAAATTACCTGCCATATTAACACCGCTTATGAAAGCAATGATGATCGGGTTAGGAAAGAAAAATTGTCCTGCGAGTGACGAAAAAATCGGGAGAAGAATGATAGTGACGGGAGTACCCGCAAGGAATGCGGATAAGAGAGTAGAAATGCCTAATGTTATCAACACAGCGAGATAAATGTTGTTATTTGATAAACTTACTAAATTTGTAGAAATCAACTCTGAAAAGCCAAATTGTGATAAGGAATTCGAAAGAATGAACAAGATCGCAAAAATTATGATGATTTTCCACGCGATCTCGTTCTTGATATCCGAGAAATTTGAATGCTTATAATGAATAAGAAGAAGAATAGCAGCAGATATGATTGCGACGAGAGCAGGTTCGAATCCTATGAACATGAACACGAAAGTGGCTAGAACAATGATAATTGTCGATAAAAAATACTTTTTATTCTCGATTACAATCCCAGGATCGAGCATTGATAATAGAATCTTCTTGTTTCTTTCAGTGGGTTTTTCTTCTTTTTTCAATATGAACCGATCAATCAAGAAAATAGTGGATATTAACGTAATCAAGAATAGAATACCCATATTGGCAAGATACTCACCAAAACCCCACCCAAATTCTTTACCGATTATCAGATTTTTTAAACTAGAGACAGGTGTGAGTATAGCGCCGATGTTTATAGTAATGGTCATACCCATCATGTAGGTGCCAGCACGTATCTCTAAAATTCGGCATGTCCTGAAGATCAATGGAACCAAAATTAACGAGAGGGTTAAGTCCTCGATAAAGGCAACCATAATACCTGTAAAAAGGCAAATAATATAGAAAAATAGTCGGTTATTCCCTTTTGTAATATGAATCACTTTGATCGCGATATATTCTAAAACACGGTCACGAGTTGCAAAATATATAATTATTTGCATTGCAAATATGAAGATCAATGTGTTAAAATTGATAAATCCAAGAATATCTTTCTCTTCAATACCAATTGTGAGCATTGTAACCACTGCGATGGTTCCAATGATTAATGCAATAGGGAAATAATCGAACTTACCTTGAGAAAAAAAAGCCATCAAAATGGCAAATAAAACCAGATTTAATACTATTAAAGGTACGTTCATTCAATAAAAAAAAATGGTCTTTATCTTAAAAATCTTAGAATCAAAAATATAAATTAATTATAAAAAAAAATGATTAAAATTAAAGAAATAGTTTGATCATTTCTTCAGCATCCATTAATAATTCAGGATAGTATCTGTAGCCCTCCACTGTAGCATATAAAATATATCTTCTCCCAATTGCCTTCATTGTTTCCTTTACTTTATCATCTGGAAACTCATACACCGCATATGTTTTATAATGGCCATCTGAAGATATTACTGTCCAGTGATGAATTTTTTTTACGAAATCGGGATATACTGGTTTATCTTTTGACATATACACTTTTAATAATTCTTGAGCCTTATTCGGGGGGTACCAACCTGTAACTAACATATGAGCCATTTGAATTCTACCTCTACTTTTAATTCAAAATTAGAATTTTTTGTATGCTAAAATTATTTCTATTATTTAAAAGCTTTATCAGGAAATAACAACTAATAACATTACTATTTTTTATTAGAAGCTTAATTAAGAAAACCTATAATAAAATTGTTAAGAAGTAAAATATTAAATGAAATTATTACATGAGAATCATAATTTTCTTAATTATTTTATAAAATAGTTTTGATTATCATAATTTGATTAAAGTGCTCTCAGATAAAGAACAGTTGGAATTAAAGGATGCTCACACTGATAAGGAATTAAAACAAGTATTTAAAAAAGTTGCCTCAAGAAATCCAGATGCTTATTTTCCTACAAAGGAGCTTGGAAAATTAGGTTACATGAGAAAAAATTGTGAATGTTGTGGAACATTTTTTTGGACTACACTCAAAGATAGGGAAGTCTGTGGAGATCCTGTGTGCTCAGGAGGATTTCAAGTAGTGATTGATAATCCTTCAAAAGTCAAATTATCCTTTATTGGAGTTTGGGAAAAAATCGTTGAGATCCTAGAACCTAGAGGATACACTCCAATTAAAAGGTATCCTTGTGTAGCTAGATGGAATCCAACTTCTGAATTTACAATCGCGTCCATATCGGCGTTCCAACCATATGTAATTACGGGAGAAGTAGAACCTCCTGCTAAAAAGCTGATAATTCCTCAATTTTGTTTAAGGTTCAATGATATTGAAAATGTCGGAATAACAGGTTCTCATAACACTGGTTTCGTTATGATCGGGCAACATGCTTTTGTAACTCCTGAAGAATGGAATCAGGGAGAACTTTTTATGGATATACATGATTTTATTCATGAAAGTGTAGGTCTACCAAAAGAAGAAATAACAATACATGAAGATTCATGGGCCGGTGGGGGTTCTTTTGGTTGTAGTCTTGAATTTTTCAGTAGAGGCGTAGAACTTTTTAATCAAGTTTATACTATGTTTGAACAAACTCCTGAAGGACCACGTGAGCTTAAACTTAAGGTTCTTGATATGGGACTTGGTCAAGACCGTGTTGCATGGTTCTCTCAAGGCACACCTAATATGTATGAAGCCATATTTCCGTTAGTATTATTAAAATTAAGAGAAATAACTAAAATTGAGTTAGATTTAGATCTATATAATCGCTTTTCACAATATTCTGCTTATCTAAATGTGGATGAAGTAGACAATATGGATGAAGCTTGGAATCGCGTTGCTAAAGAAATAAAGGTTGGTGTAAAAGAATTAAAACATAAAATTTTGCCAATGACAGCACTGTATTCAATTGCTGAACATGCACGTAGCTTACTTTTCGCTATAAATGATGGAAAGCTGCCCTCAAATGTTGGAGGAGGATATAATTTACGGGTGATATTTCGACGTGCTATAAGTTTTATCGATAAGTTCGATTGGGATATTGATATGGCAGATGTATGTGCTTGGCATGCTAAAGAATTAAAAGGCATTTTTCCTGAAGTTTCAGAACATTTACATGAAATAAGAGAAATCTTGGATGTTGAAAGAGAGAAATTTTATGCCACTAAGAAAAAAGCGGGTAACATTTTAGAAAAAATCCTGAAAAAGAGAGAAATTTCTACTAAAACTCTTATAGAATTGTATGATTCTAATGGTATAAGTCCTGACATGGTAAAAACAGCAGCTAAAAATTATGGTGTAAAAGTAAACATTCCTGACAATTTTTATAAATTAGTAGTTGAAAGACATGAAATACCTGAGCAAATTCATGCGACAGGAAAAGAAATTGAATTGGATTTAGTAGGAATCCCTGAAACAAAATCTCTTTTTTATTATGATTATACCGAGACTTCTAATGAAGCGAAGGTTTTGAACATTAGTGATAATATGGTTGTTTTGGATAAATCTGTTGCCTACCCAACTTCTGGTGGGCAATTACATGATGTAGGGAAGATAAATGGTCAAGAATTCAATGATGTATTTAAGCAAGGTAATTATATTGTTCACTTTCTCGATGAAGAACCAAAATTCAAGGAGGGAGATAATGTAAAAATCGAAGTGGACAAGGAATGGAGGAAACAACTCTCCCAACATCATACTGCTACACATATTGTAAATGCTGCTGCTCGAGAGGTCTTAGGTAGTCATATTAACCAAGCAGGTGCAAAAAAAACACTTAAGAACTCCCATCTTGATCTTACACACTATGAACAAATTCCTAGGGATAAACTATTAGAAATTGAAAAAAAAACAAATGAAATAGTAGAGAAAGGTATTGATCTTAATTTAAGTTTCATCCCACGTTCAGAAGCAGAAAAGAAATATGGTATGACTATATATCAGGGAGGAGCCGTACCAGGGAAAAATTTAAGAATTGTTGAGATACCTGGAGTTGATGTCGAGGCTTGTGGAGGTACACATTTAAATAACACCTCAGAAACAGGTTATATTCATATTACAAAATCGCAAAAAATTCAGGATGGTATAGTAAGGCTTACGTTTACGGCGGGAAATGCTACAGATAAGCTAAAGCAAAAACATAAAAAAATTCTTGAGGAATTAAAAGATATATTGAAAGTTGAACGGAAGCAGCTCGTAGGGCGTGTAGGAGAATTATTAGAAAAGTGGAAAAACATTAATAAATCACTTAAAACAGGGAATGTAAATAGAGAAGATTTAAAGCTTAACTCGAATATAATATTTCAGGGTGATGTATTATCAGAGCTTTCTCAAATACTTGGAACTAAAAAATTTGATATACCTTCTAAAGTTCATAAATTATTGGAGGAATGGGAAGATAATAAAAAGAAATTGGATCAGAATGAAATCAGTACCTATTTAAGCAAATCATTTGCAGAGAGATTAAATGAGAATGCTACGAAGCATAAGCAATTTACTTTAATATATCACACCTTTAGTGATATTGATCAAAATGATTTAAAAAATGTAAGCTCAAACGTTCAAAAGTATGTGGATAATGCTATTAATTGGTTTTTTGATGACATTGGAACAGGAACTTATGTTATTGGAATGATGTCTCCGAAAATTGCAGAAAACTCTGATATCAGATTAAATAACTTTATAACAGAAGAACTACGAGATTATGGATTCAGAGGAGGTGGAAAAGATATATTTGTATCTGGATATGTAAGCAGCGAAGAAGGAAATACGAACACTGTAGAAAATCATTTTAAAACTAGCTTCAATAAATACATTAAAAAAAAGTCTGAGAAGAAAAAAAAGTAAGTAACTAATCTACTCATAGTAAAATCGTTTCTTAAGCCTTAGAAAAATATAAGTTTCAGAACCTTAAAGAATATTAGAAAACAAACCTAACAATCCTAAAATATTTCTTAAAAATTATCAATTATTTATACCAATAATTCTATCTATATAGACTATATAGACTTTATATAATATATCGATTTTATTTAAAACTCTAAATTTTTTAATATTTATTAAAGAGGAAAAAAAGAAACTATATATAATAAACATACAAATTTAGAGGAAAAAAATATGAAAACTGTATATAAAGAGTTTTGCTGTCCACAATGTGGAGAATTACGTAATATAAATGTTAATGGTATCTGTTTTGATTGTAATAATCAAAAAACTCTTAACACATTAGCAGAAAAGCGTAAGTTACAGCAAAAACTCGAAATAATAAATCATTCTATTAGTATAGAGAGTTTTAACTAAATTCCTTTTATTATTTATTTAACTCAAATTTTTACAAACTACTCTTTTTTATTTAAGATTTATATCTCATCAAAAACATTTTAAGTGTAGTACTAATTATTAAACTTATAAATTATAGAAATTCTCTCTTATAAAATAATCTCAATCTGAAGAGATGCTAAAAAAATGATAGAAATTATACAAATTAGCGATCTACATTATGGAAGTGAGTTCCGAGAAGATTTAATAGAAAATATTATTAGTTATATTAAAAAGATTCATCCTGATTTAGTCATTTGCACTGGAGATATAGTTCACAAAGGAAGAGTAATTCAATTTAAAAATGTAGTTCAATATATTAATAGAATAAAAGAATTATCTAATTTTATAGCGGTACCAGGCAACCACGACGCAAAAAATTCAGGTATAATTTTTTTTGAAAAATTGATAGGTCCAAGACGCTCAAGATTAGTTCTCGAGGATAAAGACTCTATTATTGTAGGTATCTGCTCTGCGAGAGATGATATGGCGGAAGGAATGATTGGAGACGAACAATTGGATTGGATGGGTCGCCAATTTGATAGAAATTTAGAAGATAGAGTAATAGCACTACATCATCATTTAATTCCAATTCCAATGTCTGGACAAAAATTTACGACTGTTCGAGATGCGGGAGAAATTTTAGAGTTTACTAATTTATTCGAAATAGACTTAGTATTAATGGGTCATCGCCATGTTCCTCATGCTTATACAATTTCTTGGAGGAATTCATCAAGTACAACTTTTCTTTACTGTGGTACTTCAACGTCAAATAAAGTGCGTGCTGACGATTCCCCTAGTTTTAATCATATTTTTCTTAATGGAGGTAATTTAGAAGTTTACATAGTTAATTCTGCCAATCTTAAGAAGAGTTTATTGCTGGAACGAAAGGAACAGCATACAGAATTTATAAGACCACGGAAAACTAGAATCGAACATTTGCTTGCATCAAAAGTATGGGATGAATAATCTTATGCCCAAACCTATTACTCCTCTTCTTACAGTTGATGCGGTTATTCTGATAAATAATAAAAATGATTTAGTTTTAATTCGCCGAAAAAACCCTCCCTTCCAAGGGGAATTAGCATTACCCGGAGGATTTGTTGATGTAGGAGAAACTGTGGAAGAAGCATGTATTAGGGAAGCATATGAAGAAACTAATATCAATGTGAAGATTATTAAATTAGTTGGAGTTTTTTCTCAGCCAAAAAGGGATCCTAGAGGCCATACTGTTTCTGTTGCTTACTTATGTGAACCTCAAACAAAAAAAGAAAAACCAAAAGCAAAAGATGACGCAGCTGCAATAGAAATTGTATCGCTATCAAAAATTTCTTCTTTAAAATTAGCTTTTGATCATATGAATATTATTAAAAGTTCAGGAACTCTAAATGGCCTAGAATGACTTAACTAAGATTTTTCTGTAATTTCATAGAGATTATGAAATGAATCTTTAATAAATAGATAATACCCAATACCTTCCTTTCTTGGAACCTTAATCACTTCAAAACCCATCGAGACGGCCTTTTCAATAAATTTATCACGATTTTCGATCATTAGACAGGTATGAGTAAAGATATCATTTGCTTTACTCATATCATCAGTTATAAAGACCTCAAAATTTAAGTATTGATTTCCATATGTGATAAAGTTGTATGATCTATTCATATTAAAAAAATTTTTCATCAAATCAGGTGAAACAGATTTGGACCGTATTTTTTTTAAACCGAGTAAATTAATAAAAAACCTATCAGCTTCTTTTTCAGAATTATATCCTAACGCTAAATGTTCAATTTTCATTTTTTTCTCTTTTGATACTTGTTAATAAGGATTTATTTAGTATAGATTTATTTAGTATCTTAATTAATTATATATATCCTTTTTTATAATAGCTTTAAAAAATTTTGGGGGAATCTATAATGGAATTACGTGAAAAATTAAGAATTGTAGCAGGAATTTTATGTATTTTAGTAGCAGTCTTGCGAGTACTTCAATTCTTTTTTGATCTTAACGGAGCATTTGTTTATTCTGCTATTAATATCCCTTGGGGTGAATATGTAACTTTTGTGGAGGCAATAGGGGAGACAATTATAGGAATTGTGCTTACAATAGGAGGTACTGGTATAGCATTTTTTATTTATCTTATTTCAGGTGGAATAATAATTGCAGGGAGAAAACTTAAAATAATAACTCTTGGGTGTAATATTATATCAGCTATAAGTATTATATTATGTATTCGAGCTATTTATATATACACAATTTTTGGGTTATTCAACATTTTACTGACTATATTCCTGATAATTTACATCGCAATTTTCTCGATCTGTGTAGTATCATATATAAAAATCAGAAAAGAAGGGTCCAATCCAGTTTAACTTAAAAATTTTCAATTTTTTTTAATTTAATTAAGAACTTTTAAAGAAGTCTTTTCTAAAACTTAAAAATTTTTAGGACATAATATTATTAATATATCATAAAAAATGGAATAAGGTTAAGGTATTCATTGGATGACTAAAGTTTCAGAAAAAGAATTTCTAAATAAACTTTTAGATGTTGTTTATAAGCTCTCAAACATAGTAAAAACCCAATCTCCTCGTTTCAAGAAAAAGTGGGATGGTTACTTAAAACCTCTTAATGAAAAACCTCATCTAATCCGCCAAATACCACTTGATAAAAATAAGTTTTTAAAAAATATTAATTATAGAATTATAGTTTTAAAAAATGTTGAACAAGCAACTCTTGATGGATTTCATTTAGTAAAAACATTATTAATAACCTTCTACAATTCATATTTTGATTCAGAGTTATTCAAAAATGATTTTTCTGATGATGATCAAATAATATTGAAATATTTTGTTGCAAAAGAAATTTTAGGGAATTTAATACAATATAATAAATTAGATCATGAATCAGTTCCATTAAAATATAATATAATTGCTAGAAATTACACCTTAATTAAATTAAAAGGTCAGATGAATACCGAAATACTCGATAGCTTGAAAAAATTAAATATAACAGATGTAAAGTTAACTGATATATATAATATAATGAAGGAGATAGAATCAGATGGAATTATTAATATTAAAAAAAAAGGGAAAAACTATTTTTTTGAATTAAATAAGGTATTAGAATTAAGTAAAGAAGGAAAAAATTATTATAGTCAAGTCCTCCAACCACTGGTTGATTTTCCGACATTATTTTTTCGTAGCTTTTTCAATATCAGAGAATTAAATGTTACTTTGGATAAAGACATTAAATTTTATGATTTTCTTCAGAAAATCCTATTAAAAACTGCTACACAAGGATTCTCCCCAACCAATTATGTGTTTAAGAATTTAATAAAATATTATGAAAAGATTAAAGAAGATTCTAAATAGTTCCAATTAAAATTAATTATACTAAAAATCTTTTGTTTTCTTTATTGGGATATTAAATTCTTCTAAGAGTGGAATTAAATGCTTTTTATCTTCTGAATTCGTTCCTTTCCAATCTACTATAAAATAATCAACCTTTTCAGATGTATTATCAATCATTTTCTTGATTAAATCTATATCTAATCCTTGAATAAAATACTTTGGACATATAAATGACATAGCAATATTTTTATTCCTGATTAATCTATGAAAATTGGGAGCATAGTGAGTACCTCCAAAACCTAAACCTATTTTTTGATCTCCCAATTCCTTATATTCACTATATTTCTGAATAGTATTTAAGATGGAATTTGTTAATATCACCCCTCCATCATCTATTTTCCATTCTACCTTACTACTCCCTAATTCCATGAATATTAGAGGAATATCTAAAATTGTAGGTCCATGATGAGTAACTTCAATATCAAGTGAGAATTCTGTTAATGAAGAGGGAAATTCTTGTTCAGTCAACGAGATAAATCCCGCTTTATGAAGTATTGCACTTGTTTTTGATAAATCTTGAGGATCTCCACCAAAATCAGCGTCTTTACTCCAATTACCAGTAGTATGGACTAAAAAGGCTGGTCGAGCAGTTTTTGACGTATGACGACTTGCAAAAATAAGGAAATCAGGGCTTAACTCCGATTTTTCTAATTTTAACTCATTCAAAAAAATTAATGGATCTTTAGTAAGTCCTAAAAGTATTTCATTTTCAGTAGATTCGGTCCTTAATTTAAAAACTGGATTTTCATGCCAAATGGAATTTGTCTCTTCGAAATTAAAAACTTTAGACCTTAAAAACTTTTCTCTTATATTCATTGAGGCTCTGTCTTCGGTTGATGTTATGATTAGAAACTCTATTAAATTTCACCTAAGAGTTTTTTTAACAATTTCTTTATCAGACGCAATAAAAATTTTATAATTCTAGTTTATTACTAGAACTTTAATTAATTTTAAATCTATTTTCAATATTAATGAGTATTGATTTAATAATAGTTCTAATAATTGCTATACCCTTTGGAGTTTTATTTTTTATCGCAAATTATTTTGAACATAAAATTATTCAACTACATGCTTCATTAATAGCGGGAATATCAGTATCTTACTTCTTCCTAATAGTACTTCCTGAAATTGCTGAAAGATTACCAGAATTTCCTTTTCATTTAACAATATTTGAATATCTTTTTGTACTCATCGGTTTTTCATTTATTCATGTATCCGAAAAATTAATTTTACAGAAAGTTGAGATAAAGACTCAAAAAAAGATGAGAAAATTAATCAAAAAAGAGAAAATTTTAGAAAGTGTTGAGCATAATATGGAAAAAATTCTTACAAAAGAAATAACACATGAAAATCTGGATGAAGTTGCACTAAGAGAAATAGCTCGGACAGTGTCTGAATTAAATGAAGAAGAAGAGAGAACAAAAATAGAGATAAATAACTATAAAATTAAGATTCAAAATAAGCTTAATAAAGAGCTAACGAACTTCCGACTTGTCACAGATTATATTTATCACTTTCTTGTAGGAATAATTTTGATAGGCTTATTGAGGATTGAATTAGTAGGCGGTATTCTCTTTTTCGTATATGCCTTTTTTAGAACTGTTGTAACAAAACGATCTGAGGCGCATCTCATATTTTCTGATTTAGAAATCTATGAAGAGCAAAAATATGAAGTAAAACTAATTATCAAGTATATCTCATGCGCTTCTGCCCTAACAGGGATAATAATTGGATTAATTATTAATTTATTCTTACCAGGTAATTTAGAACTCTTATTTATTTTCTATTCCTTCATCTCGGGTGTGATCTTATATGTCATTGTAAGAGAAGTTATACCAGAAAAAGAAAAAGGAAACCCATTGAAATTCATGATTGGCCTAGTAGGTTTCGCTGTAGTAATAATCATCATTAATATATATTCAGCTGTCTTATAAGCTGATATTCTAATTTTTAGCGATAGCATACAAAATTAGTATTTATCTTATAACTTAGAATATTTTAACAATTATCTTTTAATTTCTATAACTATACTCTTTATAAAGATTTAAATTCATTAAAATCAAGTTTAAATTAATGTGAGGTTATGAAATAAAATGGATATGAAAAAAAAGAGTTTTAATGAATTATTAAGTATTGATGATGATGATAAAAAGATCATCGAAATGATTGAAAAAGATCCTGATATCACCCATAGCGATATAGCCAAAGAGATTGAAAAGTCACAACCTGCTGTGGGTGCCCGAATTATTAAATTAGAACGAAAGAATCTTTTAACTAAACAAGTTGGATTCAATATTAAGAAAGTTGATATAAAAGTTGCTATCGTTTATATGTCTACAAAAGATGTAGATAAAATCGTTCACAAGATTGAGAATTGCCCATTTATAAACCATGCATTTAAAATCTCTGGAGAATTTAACGTATTATGCTTTATTTCTGCCTCAGACCTGCAAACGATTGAAAAACTCGTGGATTTATGTTTTAGAAGGGATAAAAATGTAATAAATGTCAAAACAAATATACTTATTGAATCAATTCATGACTTTGTTGTCCCAATTGATTTTCAGATTGAGAATTTTGATGGAAGATATTGTGGACCAGATTGTAACATGGCTGAAGATCTCCCAAAGTTTAAATTCCATCAAAAAGATGAGATTAAATAGATTTTAACCTTGTTATTTTTAGGAGTTATATTAACTATCAGTTAAAAAAAGAGAATTAATACTTGAGAATAATTTAACTTTCTCATGACTTGACCAAACCTTTTGCTTTTGCTATTCTATATTTGCATTTCTCTCCACAACCGTCTTCCAATGTGGGATTATGTTCTTCGGAATCGAAATCAATCGGTAGAATAAAGTCTTTAGCGATATCAATTACTATCTCCATAGAGACATTTATTATTTCAGGATTATTTCGAAAATGATAATTGATGATGTTATCAAGCTTTTGAAGATTTGAACTTGCAAGCAAAATACATACGTTATGCTCTCCACTCAAACGAAATGCATTCAGCATAAAAGGGCAATGTTTAGCCATATCCATTATATCCTTAGGATCCTTCGTTTTTAATTCTACTGTTGCTAGATGCAAATCAACTCGTCTAAAGTTGATTCCTGGTTGAAATTGCAATATTCCATTTTTTTCTAACTTTTTTATTCGCATACCAACTGTTGGTTGTGATCTATTAATTTTTGTTGCTATCTCCGTGTGAGTAAGGTTAGGATCTTCTTGGACAAGAGATATTATTTGTCTATCAATATCATCAAGCTTTAATTTTTCGGAAATCATTATAATCTCTTTAATTATTTTTTTCTTTTCTAATTAAGTAATAATTTTTGAAATTTATTTTATTATAGAATATAACCTTAATAGATAAAAAGAGTTTTTTATTTGAATAATCATAATGAGTGAGTCAGAGGATCACGCTATTATTGTAAATTATAAATTTCATCATATAGACACCTCCAAATGTAAGCACTGCACCGAATTTTCTTGCGAAGAAGCATGCTTTAGAGGGATTTATAAGGTTATAACTAAAGAATCTGTACCTAAATGTATAGTGGTGGAAGATCGTGAAGACAGGTGTGTTAAATGCCATATTTGCACAACTGCATGTAAAAGTAAAGCCATAACTATAGATTAAGAGATCTTATTGAAGATTAATAATATAGATAATATAAAACTAAGGGGAATTAAATTTCACATACTCCACAACAATCTTTTTCTAGATCAATCTTAGTATAATCGAAGTTTAAGTCAATTGGTAAAACAAAATCACTAACAACATCTTCTATAATATCCATATGAACATTATAAACTTCTGGATTACCTCGAAGATGATGATTTACGACATGATCAAGATCCTTTAAGGATAAACCCGCTATCAAAATGCTTATATTTGCATCTCCACTTAATCTAAAGGCGGTTAACATGAAAGGACAGTTTCTTACAATATTAAAAATCTTTTTAGGATTTTTAGTTTGAATTTCAGCACGAGCAAAATATAGGTCAGCAACTCGAATATTTATACCTGCCTGATATTTTAAGACCCCCAATTTTTCAAGTTTTTTTATTCTCATACCAACCGTAGGTTGACTACGATTAACATGTTCGGCAATTTGAGTATGTGTGAGGTTTGGTTCTCTCTGAATTAAATCCATGATTTTACAATCAATATCATCAATTCCTATCTTTTCACTTATCATATATATTCACTAAATTCGTTAAAATCGATTAAAAAAGAATTAATTAATATTCGCTAATCGCGATATCGCGATAATAAAATATTACGATATAATCATATTTAAATCTTTGTGTTTTTAGCATAAATAAATTAACATTAATAATCCATTAAAACAAGCTTTAAAAACTAGAAAAAAAATATACTCTATTAAATCGATGAGTGAATTAAGAAAATACACCGTAGAGTTTTTAAAGGTATTAGCAGATCCAACAAGACTAGTAATCTTAGATCAATTAAAAAATAGCGAGAAAAGCTCTTCAGAAATTCAAAAAGAACTGAGGAGATCTCAATCAACAATTTCTAAACATTTGAATTTGCTCATTGATAATAACTTAATAAAATTTGAGAAAAAAGATAATATAAAATACTACAAAATAAAAAATAATGAAATCTTTACTCTTATCTCAAGTATAAACTTAATAGTAACGACAATTAACAAAGAAAAATTTAAAGATTTAAGAGATGTTGATGTATATGATACATTATCTTAGCCTTTTGGAAATAGTGAAAATTTGAAACCTTCAAAAAAACCTAAAAAAGATGAAGAATCAATAAAAATTGTACTTATTGGATTAGACAATAGTGGGAAAACATCAATATTAAACTGTTTGAAAAGTATCAAGCGTATTTCTGCTTTTAGTAATCCAATGCCCACCAAAGGTGCTGATGTACAAGAATTTGAAGCATTAAATTCAAAATATGCAATCTGGGATCTTGGCGGTCAACAAGCATACCGAGATGAGTATTTTATTGATTTTAAAAAATATATGAATGAGACGAATAAAATCATTTATGTAATTGATATTCAAGATATTAAACGCTATGAAACTGCCCTTTTATATCTGAAAAGAGTAATGTTCTCAATTGAGAAACAAAATAAAATTGATTTTTCTGTTTTTTTACATAAATTTGATCCAGATTTAGTATTCAATCATGATTTAAATGAAAAGAGAATCAATGAGCTTATTAAAAAAATAAAAGAGATTTTTCCTCCAAAATCTGCATATTCAATATATAAGACAACGATATATGCAATTTTTGAAAAAAATCCAATCAGATAAACGATTTTAGATCTGACAATTTAACGATTTTAAATAATATGAATACTATAAAATATATTAGAAAATAAAACTAAATAACATCAAAGAAAAAAGTATCAACTTCTCTTAAGTATTTATGCAAGGAAAAACGGATTTATCAAGTCGAGTGAAATATAGATCATCTATAATTATTTTTAGCATAATAATATTGTTTATTTATATAACTAATTTCTATAGTTACCTCTTATTCCATACCATATCTGAATTATTTAGTGTAGTAATTGCATTTGGGATATTTGCAATTGGATGGAATACTCGAAAGAATATAGAAAGTTCTTTATTTTTGATACTTGGAGTTAGTTTATTATATATCGGCTCAATTGATTTAATCCATACTTTAGCATATAGTGGGATGAATATTTTTGTAGGATATGATGCAAATTTACCTACTCAATTATGGATCGCTGCTAGGTATCTTCAAGCAGGCTCATTTCTCTTGGCATTTCTTTTAATGTATAAAAAGATTAATCCAAATCATTTAGTAATTGGATATACTCTTCTAACTACCCTTTTAGTTGTATTAATCTTTACCGAGATTTTTCCGGTTTGTTATACTGAAAGCCTTACACCCTTTAAAATTATCAGCGAATATATTATTATTGGAATTTTAGCAGTTTCTATATTTGTTATCTATAAAAATAGAAAAGAGTTCAATTTAGCGATGCTCTATCTTATAGTCTTTTCGATTTTATCAACTATGATAGCAGAGTTAGCTTTTACTTTCTATATTGGCGTATATGATCTTTCTAATTTAATAGGGCATATCTTCAAAATAATTTCTTTTTATCTTATATATTTAGCAATTCTCCAAAAAGGACTTGAGGATCCCCTAAATACATTGTTCACAAGATTAAAACAAAGTGAAGAAACTTTAAAAGAATCAGAAAGAAAATTTCGATTAACCTTTGAAAACGCTTCAGATGCGATAATCTGGGCTGATACAGTAACAGGAGATATAATTAACTGTAATAATGCAGCGGAAATCCTTCTGGAATACGAAAAAAAAGAAATTATTGGGATGAATCAGACAGAAATTCATCCTCATGAAAAAAGTGAATATTATAAAGATATGTTTAGAAAACACTTAAGTACTGAAGAAATTCTTTCACATGAGGCAGAGCTAATTAGCAAATCAGGAAAAATTATACCAGTGACAATTACGGCTTCGAATATTATGATCGGTAAACATCCAATTATTC
Organism: Promethearchaeota archaeon; assembly: GCA_016839915.1. Classification (GTDB taxonomy): domain Archaea; phylum Asgardarchaeota; class Lokiarchaeia; order Sigyniarchaeales; family SOKP01; genus Loki-b32. The sequence continues at coordinate 15,580 of JAEOTH010000218.1, read as the reverse complement.
AAGGAATTTTTCATAATATTAGTGAAAGAAAAAAAGCTGAACAGCGATTAAAAAATTTAATTTCAACAGTATCTCATGAATTAAGGACTCCAATCACTGTTTTAATGATGTCAATAGATCTCTACAAGCAAAAAAGAGATTCACTCAACCCTGAAGTGCTAAATAGTATCATAGAAACTGAAGAAAGAAATGTTTTACTTTTAAAAGATTTATCAGAAGATCTTCTTTTAGTCTCACAAATTGATGAAAAAAGGTTAAAGCTGGAGTTAAGTGAGTATAATCCATTCAAATTGTTAGAAAACATAGTAATATTTTTAGAACCGTTCACTCAAGAAAAAAATGTGAGGTTCAGACTTAATATAGATGAAAATATAAATGTGAAAGGGGATATTAAAAGAATTGATCAAATCTTTCGCATCATTTTAGATAATGCAATTAAATATTCATATGAAAATACGATAATAGAGATTTCTACTTTTAATAATTATCAAGGTGAATATAATCCTAAAAGAGTTGACGGTGTACTTTTTCAATTCAAAAATCATGGTATCGGAATTAGTAAAAGAGACCTTCCTCATATTTTTGAAAGGTTCTATCGAGCTTCAAATGTAAGCGGAACTTCCGGAACGGGTTTAGGTCTGTCAATTGCAAAAGATTTAATAGAGATTCATCAAGGATGCATTTACCTCGAAAGTGAATTAGGCGAAAAAACTACTTTTTCAATATTTTTCCCAAGGATAGCTAATAACATTTAAATATAATTTTAATTGATATTTTCACCATAAGAGTGTTAAGCGAATCACCATGCAAGTTGAGTCTCAATCTGTTATACTCATTGTTGATGATAATGAAGATATCTTATTTCATTTAAAACTCTTATTGGAAGAAAATGACTATACAGTTAAAACCGCTGTAAATGGTAAAGATGCAATAAAACTTTTATCTGAAATAAAAAGCCTTCCAGATTTAATCATTAGTGATATTATGATGCCAGGAATGAATGGGTACAATTTTTTTGCGACAGTATCTAACACCCCTCTATGGTATCGAATTCCATTTCTATTTCTAACTGCTAAATCTACTCCTGAAGATATTCGATTAGGTAAAATGTTGGGAGTAGACGATTATATAACCAAACCCTTTAATAAAGAAGATTTAATTGCATCAATCTCAGGGAAGATTGCACGAAATAATAAATCTAATCTTCTTGATAAGGAGATTAAACAATTACTCTCCTCATCAAATATTCAAATACAATCTCCCCTTCTTGAAAAAGATCAGCAACTGTTATGTTTATTAATTGTCTATTGGCATGATAGTACTGGCCCTACTGTCAAGGAAAGTTATCCCTCTGACAAAAATTTGCCTTTCTCGATTAAAGCTATCGGTAAGCAATTATTTCATGCTGCAACTTCCATTTATGGGCATGATAGAATAACAAAATCTCAAGGTATTTTATTAAACATCGAAAATATTAAGAATAAAGGTTATTTATTTTTTGATTCTTTTCCAGATGATAATGAGAGATATGGAGAAAAACAATATATGTTATCAGTAATCACACCAAATTTATCTTATTTTAATTCGCTTAAAATTAGAAATATTTTGAAAAAAATCTCTGAAAAGTTAAAAACGAATGAGGATTGGGATATAAAAGAATATTGGGGAAAAATTTTAGAAATTTTATCAGCAGACTCATTTTTACTACAAAGTTGATTCTGTATTTATAGTTATAAATTAAAAATAGATTTGATTTTGAGTCTAATAATTAAGCGAGAAAGATCTCTTCTTTTAATAATTTCTAGAAATAACATTTAAATCAGCTCTTTTGAATAGGGTTATCAATAAATAAAACTATAATTTTTAAGGTGAAAAATATGTCTGAAGTAAAAGAATCAGAAAAATTTTTAATGTCTCCAGATGTGTGTTCTTGGGCTGATGACGAAGATAATATTTACAAGATTGAGATACGATTACCTGGCGTAGAGAAGGATACAATTAAACTTAAAATGCATGACGATAGCTTTTTCATTAAAGGAGAGACCGAGGACACTATCTATATTGGTTCCTATACGGTTTGTTGTCCAGTAAAACCAGAAGAAGCAAAAGCAGTTTATAAAAATGGTCTTTTAAAAATTGATGTTCCGTTTAAAGAGCCCGAGTTTCACAGTATAGAGATTAATATCGAATAAATTATTTTTTTTTATTTTTTTTTAAAGTTTAATACTCGATATTCATTTCCTTAACGTAATCAAAAGCAGAATAAGCGGCAATAACTCCTTCAGAGACTCCAGTGATAGCTTGTTTAAAAGGAGCATCAGCTACATCTCCCGCAGCAAAGATTCCAGGAATATTCGTTTCTGATTTACGGTTAATTTTAATTTCACCTTTTTCGTTTATTTCAACACCAATACGTTTTGCTAAATCAGAATTAGGAACTGAACCGATTTCAATAAATACTCCATCAATTTTAAATTCTTTTCCATTATCGAAAACTACAGATTTTACTGTAGTATCCCCATTGATTTTAGTTATATTAGTATTGTAGATTATTTCTATTTTTTCATTATCATGGACACGCTTTTTATTAATTGGCTCTGCTCTAATTTCTTCTCCTCTATAAATAATGTATACTTTTTTGGTATTCTGTGATAAAAATAATGCTTCTTTTGCAGCAGAATCGCTTCCTCCAATTACACAAACATTTTTATCCTTATAAAATGGTCCATCACAAGTCGCACAATATGATACACCTCTCCCAGCAAATTCCTCTTCCCCAGGAATGCCTAATTTCTTCCTTTCTGATCCAGTTGAGATACAAACTGAATAGGCTTTAAATTTTTGAAAAAAAGAACGAAGTTCAAAGTGATCATCAACCTTCTCAATACTCCGTATTTCATCTGATATATAAGGGATGCTAAGAGAATTCATATGATCCCTGAACATATCAATTAACCCTTGGCCACTTATTGATGTGATTCCAGGATAATTCTCAACAATATGAGTAGTCGCAATTAAACCTCCAAAAGTTTTACCAACTACTAACACATCCATAGCAAATCGAGCGGCATATATTGCACATCCAATTGCTGTTGGCCCGCCTCCTAATACGATTAAATCATAGGTCTTATCAAAATCAATACCTTCTATATCAATATTAAACATTTTTTTGCCACATTATTTATTTTTTTATTTTATTCTATAAAAGTACCTCATTCTCTTCAAAAAGTGCTTTTAGTAATTCATTAGGGCTATAACAACCAACTAAAGGCTCTTTTTCGTTTATTATAGTATAAGGAACACTGGAGGTATCATATAGCTTTCCAATATCAGAATTTTCCATAATATCTATTATCACAGCTCTAATTTTTCCTTCCGATGCTAGCGCAAATTGAGAAGCTATACTTACCATCTGAGGACAGTAAGCGCATGAATTTGTTATCAACACTTTAATTGTTGAAGAAACTATTTTATTAAGATTCTCTTTAACAGTAAGTTCATAATAATTCGAAGCTCCTGCCAATATTAATAAAGCTTGAATAAAAGGCTGGACCTCGCTACCCTGCGGAGCTGCTAAATAACGAATTAGCTCATTTCCATCATTATCGATGAATAATATTGTGGGTGCTCGTTCAATTTTGTATTTTTTCTCTAAATCTGGGTTCTTTCCTATTTCTAGTTCTTCAAATTTAAGCATTCCTTCAGAGTTTTCTTCATAGAGTTTTAGTATTGACATAGTATACTCGTAATTTTGGGGATTCCTATTTTTATTTACAAACACAGTTAGTTTAACAGGTTTTGTAAGTTTCTTCATCTCCTCACGTATCATTTTTTTAAATATATATGATGCTGGTAATTTCCTCTCCTCTTATGTATAATTATTTAGATTTAATCATAAATACTTAAATTTGTATTAATATTGAACGCGAATATTCCCTCCAATTAAAGCTCTTAGTATTTCATTGGGTCCAACCATTCCAACTAAGGTTTTTTGATCATTTATTATAGTGTAAGGAACACCCGCTGCGTCATAATATTGACCAATATCCGGATTTGCAACGATATCAATCACAATTGTTCTAATCTTACCTTCGGATGCAATTGCGAAATTATTGACAATTGTACAAACCTGTGGACAATAAGGACAAGTTTCTGTTATCATTACCTTTATTGTAGAAGGTTGAATCCTGTCTAAATTTTGTTTTATTGTAGCTTCATAATAGTTTGGTGCTCCAGCAAAAGCAAATATAGCTTGGATAAATGGTTGAATTTCGCCACCTTGAGGGGCTGCTAAATATCGTATAATTTCTCTTCCCATCTCATCGATAAATAGGATTGTAGGTACTCTCGAAATATCATACGTTTTAGCAATTTCAGGGTTCTCATCAATACAAAATTCCTCAATTGTTAGCATCCCATTGGAATTTTCTTCATATATCCTCAATAATGCCATAAATTGATTACAATCCATACATTCTCTTATTAAACTCCCCGAAGTAGGTTTTTCTTTACATGTAAAAACCTTTAATTTAACAGGTTTCTTTAATTTAGCTATTTCTCTCTTTATTATTTCTCTATATTTTGCATCTTGAGACACTTCTATATCACCATATTTATATTATGCATACATTCCTCCAAAATCTCTCTGACCTTTAGTTAATTTATCCAATAAATCTTGGGGAGTGAACATTCCATATATATGGTCTTTTTCATTGACGACAGTATGGGGTACTCCTTGTACTTGGTATTTCATTCCTAAATCAGGATTCATGTTAACATCAATTACCTCAACTGTAATTTTTCCCTTGGAAACAATTGCAAAGAGAGTTAAGACAGGCACTGTTGCTGGACAGTAAGGACAGGTTGGAGTTATAAAAATTTTCATTTTTGCATTATTTATTTTTTTAAGGTGTGTAAGAATTTGATCCGCGTAATAAGGCCTCACTCCTGAAAAATATTGTATACTATTGAGAAAGGGTACAAATTCGGATCCTATTGGGTGTGCTAAATATCGAATAATTTCTTTATCATTGTCATCAACAAATAGGATAGCGGGTATTTTATTAACATTGAATTTCTTTGCTTTTTCTTCATTTTCTTCAGTAGATATTTCCTCAATTTCTAGCTTTCCATTAGAATGATCTGCTAAAATTTTTAATAACTCATATGTACCCTCACAAGCCATACACTTTCTTATTTTTGTTCCATCTTCTTTAATTTTAAAATCAGTAAATAGTTTAAGTACAACTTTTTCTTTTAGTTTAGCCATTTCTCTTTTTATATTATTCATTTCATTTTCGGAAAATAACATAAAATCACCCATTTGTTCATTCTAATATGAATATTTGCTTTCATACTTAAAAGAATTTTTCATTTAAATTATAAAAAAAATCAGTTTAGAATTATTATAGGATAAAATCTTATGGAATTACATTAATAATTCAAAATAAATTTAGATCAGCTTTATGATTCTTCAATTAATTTTTTAAAAATGAAATAGAGTGTTAATCCAATCAAGAAACCAATTGCTATATTAAGAAAGTAGCAGATAATTGCGGAGATCAATATTATTGGGAATGATTTAGCGTTAAAATCTTTGAAAGATATTTTTCCCAATAGAAAGGCAGTGTACATGAGCATGGCACCTAAGATCGCCATTGGAAAGGCTGAAAAAAGTAAAAATAATGATTCAGAGAAAAAAAAGCCAAGAAATAATTCCATTATTCCCTCTAATATCATTGAACCCCCAGTCCTAGCACCAAAAGCATATTGCGCCATTAATCCTCCAGATCCATGACATAAAGGCATCCCTAAGAAAAAAGGGTTAATTAAATTCATTAAACCCATATTAAAAGCTAGAGTATTTGCATCAATATTCTTTTTCTCTGGAAAGAGTTCTTTGATAAGTACAATAGTAGCAATCATAACGTTTGTTAACGTTAGAAATAATTGTGCAAATCCGGCATATAACATCCCTAATAAGAAGTTCTCCCATGTTGGAAATTGAAACGTAAATGAAGTAAATGAAGGAAGTCCAAATTTTAATTCTGAAATATTAATAGTCCCCGTAAAAAGTAATACTAAAATTCCACCCAATGTAAGAATAATTGCAGAAGGAATTGGTTTATTCTTTATTAAAATTAATATTATTACAATTGAGATAAAACCAAGTAATAGATTATCAGTAAATAATACAATTCCTGTCCCTCCTAATATCAGAGCTAAACCAAGTTGGATTCCTCTAACTGCAATAATAGGAACTTTACTTACTATTTTATTTAGTCTTTTTGTAAATCCAAGAACGAACCAAATAACTCCAGTGCCAAACCCAGTAGAAATAACCATATTAGGATTCCAACTTTTTGATATAGCTACAGTGCCAATCGTCTTCTGTGGTTGTACAGGAAGTGGGAGGTTAAATTTTATACCTAGAACGATGTTTGTTATCCCTAAAGTAAAGAAAATTCCTGCTGGGTTTAATCCAACTATTGAGATATATCCAATGATGAATGGAATTAATGTGCCCCAATCCCCAAATGCTCCACCAAATTCTCTTAAAGTAAATTTACGGTTATTCTTTTCAGTTTGATTTTCAAAGGGAATATTATTAGATTCCAAATAAATCAAATATATTAAAAATAACAAATATATTAAATTTCTCAATTTATTAGAACGCTTTTATTTTCAAATAATCATTTAAAATCAACATTTTCCCTTTCCATAAATTTAAAAATATTCAATTTATCATATTTGCAGATTCAGATTTATCTAATAAATCTTAATTAGGCAAGGAATCTTGGTTCCTTTCTTTTGATAAAGGAGTATTTGCGTGTCACTTGAAAGTAGATTAAACTTTGAGAAGGTTATTTCAAGTTTATCTTCTCGATTTGTGGGAAAGGTCGATCTTGATAAAGTAATTAATTCATCTTTTGAAGACATGGGGATTTTATCAAAAGCAGATCGCGTTAGTTTATTTCTATTCGATGAAAATAACAAATTCTTTAAAAATACCCATGAATGGTGTGCTGAGGGGATTAATTCCCAACAAAGTAATCTTCAAAGAGTAGATGTAGGAATAATTTCTTGGTGGATTGCCCAAGTTGAGAAAATTAGTTTCGTTAACATCAGAGATGTTTCTGATCTGCCGAACGGAGCTCAATCAGTAAAGAAATTTATGGAAATTCAAAATATCCAGTCTTTTTTAGCGTTTCCTATCTATGTTAGTGGAACAATCGCAGGATTTGTATGTTTTAATAAAATCACAGAAAAAATTCAATGGAAAGGTAAAGATTTCGTGATCTTGCGAATATTTGGGCAAACTTTAAGCGATACTATTGAACGGTTAAACGCCGAGAAAGCATTAAAAGAAAGTCAAGAATTGCTACGAGCTACATTCGAAGCTACTGCTGATGGTATCATTGCTATAGATAATTATGGTACAATTACCCATTTGAATGAAAGATTCATTTATATGTGGCGTATACCAGAAAAAATTGTTGATCAAAAGGATTTCAACAATGTATTAAATTACATGCTTAATCAACTTAAAAATCCAGATGCTTTTTTATTAAAATTAACTGATCTTGAAAAAACTTCAAAGGATGCTTATGACATGATTTTTTTTAATGATGGACGAATTTTTGAACAATATTCTTGTCCGCTGGTTCAAGATGGGGAAAAGGTAGGACGTGTGTGGAGTTTTAAAGATGTTACTGAACACCAACATGCAGAGCAAGAATTAAGAAGATCTGAGACCCTATATCGAGAGGCCTATGAAAGAGCGGAACTCTTTAAAGATATTTTTACACACGATATTAATAACATATTTCATAATATAAAATCTTCTGCTGAATTAATTTCAATATTGAAAACAAAAGCAGAAAGTTTAGAAAATTTAGAGGAATTTTTTCAAATTATAGATAATCAAATTGAGAGAGGAGTAAAACTAATTAATAATGTGCAGAAACTTTCTAAACTTGAAGAATCAGAAATTACATTGAGAGATGTCGATGTCTATAAAGTGTTAGATGAAGCAATACAATTTGCATATAAAAGTGCTCAAGAGAAGGAATTAGATATAAAAATTGATAGAAAAATCAGTTATGTGTTAGTAAGAGCTAATGAATTTCTCTTGGATGTATTTGAAAATATCTTTCATAATGCAATAAAATATAACCAAAATCAACCTATTAAAATTCAAATTAATATTAGCAAAGTGGTAAATGATAAAAACAATTATATTAAAATGGAATTTAAGGATAATGGTATAGGTATTCCTGATAATAAAAAAGAATTAATATTCCAAAAAGGACATAAGCAAGACAATCATGTGAGAGGAATGGGAATTGGACTCTCACTCGTAAAAAAGATTATTGAAAGCTATAATGGTAAAATTTGGGTTGAAAATCGTATAAATAACGATTTTAGTCAAGGAAGTAATTTTGTAGTAGAAATCCCTGAAGCAATTTAAGTCTTAGATTTCAATGGGTTAAGAATTCATCAATCAATTATTTTTATAACAATAATTCAAATAAATCTACCGCTTTTGGATGAATTTTGCATTGTTTACTAAATCGACGTAGAATCCACCAACAGGAAGGGCAATATGTTGTCACATAATCAAGATCTTCTCGATTAAAATCAGACATTCTCTTACGAGCAATTTCTTCTATCACATTGGTTCTCCCCATCCAACCAGACCCACCTCCGCAACACCAATGTGGAACATCTATAACTTCATACCCTGTTTCTCTAAGAATATTATCAATAAGGCTCTCTACTCCTTCTTTACCTCTGTTCATTAATTGGCATAAGTGTTGTACACCTACTCTACCTGATTTGAGTATTTTTGAAGGATTTAAGTAATCAGAAATATATTTCACCTCAGCATTTAATCCATTCATTTCATTTTTAAAAAGGTAATAGCATGCAGGGCATAAACATATTATTTCTTTAAATTTTTTTGAATTAAAAATCTCTCTATTCTCGTTTTTACATATTTCATATTCTTTATTTAAACCATTGATTTTCAGATGCCATCCACAACAAATTTCTGTGTCTAAAATAGTGAAATCTATTTCTTGCTGGATTAAATATTGAAGTGCATGTTGAGTATATTTAGGGATTCTTATCGTAGAAAGACAACCCATGAAAAGTAGAGTATCAGATTCCCTTGAAATGTCTTTAGATTTTTTTATTCGCATTTTATTTGTTGGGTAAGGAGATCTAAATTTCTCAAAATATTCCACCATCTCATTAATTCCTTCAAATGAGTTCCCATCTTCAACATATTTTTGTTTTAATGAGATACGTTCACTTTCAGTATCACATTCTCCACAATGAACGCAATTAAAGAGTTTATAGTAATCCTCTGACTTAAACTTAATTGTCTCTTTAGTGTTAATTAATTCCCTTACTGATTCATCACTTAAGAAATTCTCAGGATCTACCTCATCCGTAGGATAGTTTTTCCTTCCTTTTATTCGTTCTTTCATTGTACCTACCTAAGAATACCAAATTTAAGTTTTTAATTAAAGATTTACATTAAAGATTATAAGATTTATAAAGAAATCTAAATTCTAAAGAGATAGTTTATATGACTCTGAAAGTGATTTGAGAATTGATATCATACAATTATTATACAATAATAGCACCAAATAATAATGATTGAAGATCTATTAATAATTAATGAATCAGGAGCGCTTTTATATAATTGGCATCCAGAAAGTTATAAAGGTAATGGGAATGATGATTTGCTTAGTGGATTTTTGACTGCAATGAACAGCTTTGCCACTGTAGAAAGGGGTGAAGATATAAAAGCTCTAAAATTGAAAGAAACCCAAATTATATTTGAAAAGTATGAAGAGTTATATCAAAAATTAACCTTTGTAATAACCACAAAAAATGATGAATTAATTGAATTATTGCATGCTGTTATTCATGATATTATGGACAGGTTTACAAAACTATTTAATGAATATCTAAATAAAGAATTTAATGGATTAGTATCTCAATATCAAATATTTGATAAATATGTGAAGCAGATAATAAAAGCACATGGTTTGGATATATTAAATGAGGCAATAAAGAATATCGATAATGACACATCTTTAAAGGCTATTATGTTCCTCGAACCTAAAGGAGGTAATGTCTACTATATTCATGCTAAACAATATGTAAATAAAGACAAAATAAGTTTTCTTGTTCCTCTGATCATGAATTCTGCGAAGTTTTTGTACCAAAATAATCTTAATGAAAAATTATATTGGATACTTCTTAATACAGTACGTAATGAGAATCTAATAGTTGAGCCTCGGAGTAACATCTTGATTGTAAAACAGTATCAATTATCAGAAATTTTTGATAATGAATATTTAGAATTAGAGTTTTTCAAAGATAAAGACAAGTATATCAAAAAACCCAAAAAATTAATCGAAAAATTTGAACGTTTAAATTGGGACCCAAATATCAAACAAATCTATCTAGTAGACATGGTAGGAAAAATATTTTATTCAGAAATTTTTGATAAGACTTACGATTGTTTGGATTACATTCCAGAAACTATAAGTTTTTTGACATCTTCAAAGAAAGTAAGTGAAGAAATATATAATCGAACCTTATTTAATGCTAGTATAGGCGGAGAAAAATTAGCCACTATATGTATCAACTTTAATAATTTTGCTTTAACATTAATAGGAAAAATTCAAGATTTTTCTGATTATACAATAATTCAATCAACTTGTTCTGATATTTATAAAAAGCTTAAATAAACTAAACTGTATTTATCAATAACCCATTTAAATTATAAATGAAAGATTCATATATTAATGTAAAATTATAAAGATTTTAATTTCAATTAAATAAGAGATAGAATTAGGAGAATTGTTAAATGTCAGCTATGGAATTATGGATTGAATTAATGATACTACAAACTATTATAGGTTATTGTTTTGTTTTAGCGAATGAATTCATTGGATTATATAATATAAAAGACTTAAACTTAATGAAAGGAGATTTTACCATAGTAAAATATCATAAAAGATTTGGTTGGATTGAAGTTACAATTTTCTATGCTTTGTTTGCTCAGTGTATGTATATGCTTGCCCAACATATCGCAGGCTCTGATCCATATTTACTCATCCCTTCTAGTCTTTGGTCTCATACTTGGATTGGCGGTTTGATTGCTACCTTATTAGTAACTGTAAAATTTATAATCGCTAGATTTAAAAAAGATAGTATTTATAGATATGGAAAATATATCGGACCAATAGCATTTTTAGGTTGGAGTTTATCACATTGGACAAGTCTTTACAACTTCTATTTTGTGACAGGAATTTCGTCGATTATTGTACCTAAATCATTTTTATGGGCTGCTATAATACCATTTTTAGGAGGTATTGTACTTTTTCTTTTAGTACTTTTTAAAAGAGGGAGATCCATGAAAGAAAAAACACGTTTTGCTTTTAATCAAATCGCATTTCTGCTTCATGGAGTAACTTTTGGTTATGAAAAATCAGCTAAAGAGTTACTTGGCACTCCTACACTTTTTAAATATGTTGTACCGAGAACTTATGAATTTATTGAGAAGATGATGACTATGTCGGGATTAAATATGAAAAAACTTGAAAAATTAAGTCTCTCTGATGCTTTAAAGGAATTTATGAAAATGTCTGAGAAAATAGGCATGGCAGAGAAGATTAAAATCAAATGGGAGTCAGAAAAAGCTTTTACAATTGAAACTGTAAATTGTTCAACAGCTCAAGTAAGAAGTGTTATGACTAAAGAAGAGTTAACAAATGCTATTTGTCCTTGGGCTATTTTTGCAGCTTCAGTTGCAAATAAAATAACTGGAAAAGAGTTAAGAATGGAAGCTTCTGAATTTAATGAGATTGGTGCTATTACTAGGCTTACACTATTGGATTAATCTTTTTTTTTAAGATTAAAAATAATAAAAAGAATTTTTTAAATATTATTTCTTTTTTAGTTTAACATCAGTTCGTTGAATTCCGACTTCTTTGTTAGTGGGTAAAGCACTTCCACAATGATCTCTTAATCTTTCACTTTCTTTAAATGCTTTATCAAGTTCATCTTCTAATTCTTCATCAGTTATTTCTTTATCTGGCATGTATAATAAAGGGAAACTGTTATATTTAAGGATTTTATTTATAGATAAAAAATTGATTAGCAATTCATAAAATTTAATAAACAGAAAAAAATGGAAATTAAAAAATGATTTATTTCTCAAAAAATTCTAAAACTGCTTTTTCTTTTTCTGCAGGTCTACGCTCTGGAACAAGTACGTAATCTTTTTTTATTGTTTCATAGAAATCTTCGCGCATATACAAATTACAATAACAAGCGCCATATTCTTGTATATCTAGAGAAGCATAATCGCAAGGACAGATTAAATCCCTGTCAACATCTCTCTTTCCCGAAGCTAAACGGCAAGGGCACGATTGGTAACCCAATCGTCTCTTATTCTCTACTAATCCATCAATCAAATCGTTAAAGGTATTACTATCCATATTTAAAATCCAATTATTTGTCTTACTTACCTGTTCAACATATTTAATCATACCTTCCTTAGTCTCCATATCCATTTTAATCTCCTCCAGATTTCATTAATTCTTCATACTTACCAGGGTTATAACCTACAACATGCTCATCATCACATATCATAAACGGATATGAAATTCTCGATTGGTATTTCTCTCTTAAGTAAGCAAGTATTTTCGATTTTTCTTCGAAATCAATATTATCAACATCCACATATCTATATTGTATATCACGTTCTTTTAACCAAGTTTTACATTTCTTACACCACATACATGTAGACAATGTTAAAAGAGTAATATCTCTTCTTTTTTTGGATCCCTCCACAGTTTGTGCCAAGTTTTCAATAATTTCAGCCATAATTGTATTTCTTCCTCATTATTATAAAAATCTTTTTAATTTAAATGGATTTTATATTTAGTTTCCATTCAGGATCAATACACTCAAAAGCTTCTTCCGTTAATTTTCTAATATCACTATAACAAGAATCTAATAATATACCTAAATGCTCAAGTGCTCTCTTATCTCCAATTTTCATTAGGCTTTCTATAATTATAAATAATCTTGTTTTATCTTGATCTACTTCAGATTTTTCTATTTCTTGTTTTAAAAACTCTATAATTAACATTGTAGCCTTAGGATCTCCAATTTCCCCCATTGCTTCAATAATTCGATTAATAACCACATCGTCTTTTTCAGATTTTAAAGCTCTAGCTAACATATTGATTGCTCTCCCTTCTTTTAATTGACCAAGGTTTTGCGCAGCGATCGCCCGCTCTTTAAAACTGGAGTTATTAAATAGTGTTTTAATGTATTCATTAAAAGCTTCATTTCGAGTTTTTTGATCCATTATAAGTTTAGAATAAGAATAAGAAATAAGAATCTGATCATAATAAATTATTAAGAAATACTGATTAAGATATGAAAAATAAAGCGAAAATCCATGTTTTATTTGTATTTTTAATAGTTATCGATTACCATTTTTATATATGATTAATAAGTATTTCTTATTCAATTCTTATAAAAATTATAATATAGAAGATAAAGCTTTTTTAACAATTATGTTTATTTGTATACTATGGAATCAAAAACACCAATAGTTATAACAAAAGAAGACTGTCATCGTTGCCATGAATTAAAGGAATGGTTAAAGGAAAATGACGTTAGATATGTTGAACGAGATATAAATGATGAAGAATTTGTTCACGAGTTATTACATGATGACAATTTTTTAACAACGTTCTGTGATGCTGATGGTTGTATTGTAAATACACCTGTAGTAATTCATAAAGGAAAGTATTGGTTTAAAGAGCTCTGGGGTATTTCTGGCCTTAGAGAGAAGGAAGCCAAGAAATTATTTGGAGTTAAATAAATTTCTTTAATTTAATTATTTTTTAAATTCTACCATTCTTTTTATTACTTTTCGGATTGTTCTCAAACCTTCTTCATCTTTTTCGATGCCTTCTTTTCCCATGTCTCTACTCCATAAACCAGCACCCAGATTCGCTCCAAAAGCGCCACCAGATACAGGTATAATAAGATTTTGCTGATAAAAATCTAAAATACTTCTTATAGCAATCTCTTGTCCTCCACTTCGATCTCCCCCAACTGCTAATGCGGCTCCAATTTTATCTTTAAACACATTAGGATTTTTAGCAACCATAGCACGACACCGATCCATTACCGTTTTTAGTTGACCTGATAAATTCCCTTGAAATATTGGAGTACCGAAGAAATAAAATTTAGCTTCTTCCAATTTAGAATAAATTTCTTCCATATCGTCTTTATTGATGCATCCTTTTTTCTCTCGAATGCAATAATCGCAATGAAGGCAAAAATTAATTTTTTTATTTCTAACACTCCAAAACTCTATGTCAAATCCATATTTTTCAGCAGCATAGTTTAAGGCGTACTCGATAGCATATTCGGTTCCCTGCTTTCTGGGACTTCCACATATCCCCAAAAGTAGATTCTTCTTTTCGACCATAATAATGCATTTAACTTGCTTTTATTAATAATTAATCATTATTGTATAAAATAAAAGTTTTAAATTCAAAATCCTGATATTAAAAGATGGATGCAAATAGGTCGAGTTTAGCAAGAATTAAGATAAAATTTCCAGACCAGATATGGATTTCTGAAATTTTTAAGAACTTTCCTGATATAAAAATGGAAATTTCCTATTTTCTGCCTTACGATCTTGAGAAGTCCATCGGAAATAGTCTAATTGAGATTTTACATTACGATATCGATTCTATTATAGAAGAAATTAGGAATCATCCTTCTGTTTTCGAATTAAGTGTATTAGAGAAGGAACAAAACAAAGTTAAATTTAACGTGAAAACAAAAGATCCTTATTTATTATATGCGATAATAAAATGTGGAGTCCTTATTGACTTCCCAGTAAGAGTTGAGAATGGATTTGCTTATTGGAGGTTGATATCGAGTAGAGAACGGATAGATGATTTATTAACCCTTTTTGAAGAAAAAAATATTAATTTTGAGTTATTAAGAATTGGATTATCTCCATACACTATTGAAGATGATAAAAGTAAATTAACCTACGGTGAATCTAATATCCTTGATAAGGCTATATCTTTAGGATTTTTTGAAATTCCAAGGAAAATTTCATTAGAAGTATTAGCTAACGAAATGGGCAAATCTAAATCAGCATTATCCGTAAGGCTTAGAAAAATAATTAAAAAGAAAGTCTTATTCGAAAAATAATAAATAAAAAATATAAAGAAAAATTATACCCATTCTTCTTTTACAATATTTCCTTGTACGCCCACGACAACAAATTTTATTGGAACTTTTCTGGTTGCTTGTTTAGCTCCTTCTTGAGCCAAAGCTAATAACCCAGAACAGCAAGGCACTTCCATAATAGCAACTGTAAGTGTATTTATTTTTGCGTCATCAATTAAAGATTTAATTTTTTCTATGTAAACTTCTTTACCTTGATCGAGTTTTGGACAAGCAATTGCTATCGATTTCTGCTTTAGAAAGTCTCTATGGAAATCTCCATATG
>JAEOTH010000012.1 GCA_016839915.1 Promethearchaeota archaeon | reverse complement strand
TTAATGGAATAATCTCCTGCTTCTAGTGGCTTAAGATTTATTTCCCATTTCATATTTTCATTTGTTCTTAATGAATATATTTGTTTTTTCAATGTACCTCTCATTACTTTAAGATTTTCCGGAAACTCTATTTCTATATTAAGATCTAATGCATCTCCCTCACTTTTATTCTCAATAAGGATTTCTAAAGGAAAGCTTTGGCCAATGAGAGGAGGTCTCAGATTTTTCATAGAAACATCCAACGTTGGAGGAGGGGATATTAGTTTTGGATGTAATACTTCTGAAAATTCGTAATAGAATTTTAATTTCCCATCTAATTTTGATGTTAACAAAATGGGGCCGATAAAAGGATTTTCCATCTGGAAATGAGGTTTAATTGATAGGCTTATTTGGTGATTCTCACCAGGTGTTATTATAATAGGTAATTCTGGTTTTTTATGAAATGTAAAATTATCAGATAATTTTATACCTATTTTAGATATTATAAATTCATGAATAGCATAATTATAAAATCCATTTTCTCTAATATCTAAGAGAGGTTTTGTATTAATCTCCATCATTAAATTAATGCTATCGTTAGTTGTATAAATATTCTTATCCAAGGTCAATTTAGTAATTAAAGAAACAATTGTCTTAGCTATAACTAAAGCTTGTTTCGCTAAATTAATTTCTCCTTCAAGAAATTTGAAATTTTCAAAATCATTTTCTATTTTTTTCACATAATTTTCTTTTTTATCCTTAGTAGCAACAGTCAAATCTTTTATTAATTTAATTAAGAAATTTTCTTTAAAATAAGTGTCATCTACGAAACTTTTAATTTTTTTCACTAAATTTAGACCCTCTTCTTGTTTACCTTCTACAAACAAGCATAAATAAGACAAACCCGAAAAGTGTATAAATAGATAATTACGATCTGAAGAACTCCTTAAATTTGGTACATAATCAAGTGCATTTTTGAAGAATTCATATGCTTCTGAGAAATCATTATTAAGAAGAGAAGCATTACCAGCATTCCTTAAAAATTCTAAACCAACTAAGAATTTATCTTCATTGATAGCGCATTTCGCAGCATTAAAAAAACAGTCTTTTGCTAGCTCGTAATTGCCTAATTTTAAAATTTCATTTCCAACATTATTAAATAATTTTGCAGCTCTTTTATATTGCATTGCTTTAGAAAGTTGCTCTGCTTTCTTCAATCGTTTCTCAATATCTTTCCCCATCTTATATTCACATCAATTAAAAATAATATTAAATTAACAAATTAATTGTAAAATAAAAAGTTAAAATAAAGATTGTAAATAAATTTGTTTATGTTTTTAATAAGATAATAAAATATTTCCGAAACCCGTGCAAGGTACGTCTCTTTTCAACTAAAATTTATTTGAAAAGGTCATTCTACTCGGTTTTTTTTTTACTTTTTGATTCCTTCACTTCTTTTTTAGAAGTATTCGAATCTTTTAAAGGATTGCTGCCTAAATTCTTGATCGTTTCTGAAATGCGAGTGGCTTCTTCTTGAAATCGTTGACCTTCTGCGGCACTACAATGAAACATTTGAATTCTTTTAGGTGAGAGTCCAACTGTTTTTAATATTTCTTTTACATATATAACATTCCTTTCAGCGATCAAATTGCCAGTTTCATAATCACATTCTCCTTCATATCAAGCGCCAATAACAACTCCATCAGCACCTTTACCTATCGCACGCATCATCAATGATGGTGTTACTCGTCCACTGCAGTTAATTCTAACGGGCCTTAGCGTTGCAGGATATTCCGCTCTGATAGTACCTGCCATGTCTCCAGCACCATATCCTCATTTCCAACAAAGAAATGCTAAAATTTTTACATCTCCATAAGATATACTTGCCAATTTTTTCACCTCTTTATATTTCTTCTAGAATCGCATCTATTTGTTTTTCATATTGAGGTTCTCTATAATATCTAAGGGTTATGGCTTCTGAGGGACAATTAGCCAAACAGGTTCCACAGCCTCTACATAATATTTCATCCACCTCAGCACCATCATCCATTAATGTAATAGCATTATAAGGACAATTTAACTCGCATAATCCACATTTTGCACATCTTTCCTTATCAACAGATGCACGTATCAGCAAAATTCGATATTTATCTTTTCCCATAAGTCTAGCAAGAGAAGATGCTGCTGCCCTACCTTGAGCTATAGATTCTACTATAGATTTTGGGCCTTGACTAGCTCCTGCTAAGACAATTCCAGGAATTTTTGTATCTATTGGATTTAATCTAGCGTGAAATTCTTTAAAAAAGCCATCCTGACTAGTTTCTAGTTTTAGCATCTTTTCAATTGATTCAACACCTATAGCTGGAACCATCGATGCTGAAAGCACAACTAAGTCATATTCTAGTTCTTTTAATCCACCTGATCCTAAGGTATTTTGCATAACTATTTTTAGATTGTGTGTTTCTGGATCTTCCTTTATCCTACTCACATTTGTTCTAATATATTTAATACCTTCCTTCCTTGAGAGTGTGAAGTATTCTTCGTAATCTTTCCCAGCAGCTCGCATATCCATGTAGGCAACAGTAATATCTGCCTCTGGAGAGTGTTGTTTGATTAATTTACTGTTTTTTATTGAAATCATACAGCATACACCTGAACTACAGTAAGTATTCATGTTTAAATCTCTTGAACCGACACATTGAATGAATAGTATCCTTTTTGGTACTTTTCCATCAGAAGGTCTTACCAAATGCCCCATTGTGGGTCCATTTGGGGCTAGTATTCTTTCAAGTTTCAACTGAGTAATCACATTAGGATATTTATTAAAGCCTAGATATCCTTTGGGTGGCTCAAATTCATCCCAACCAGTTGCAACCAAAATTGATCCTACTTCTAGCTCTACAATCTCATCTTTCTGATCGAAGTCAATCGCATCTAATTCACATGCACCTTTACATAATTCACATTTGATACATCGGTCCATGTCAATCTGGGCTAAAGATGGAACTGCTTGAGCAAAAGAGAGATAGATAGCTCGTCTTGAATCCATCCCCTCATTGAATTCATTGTACCCATAGGCAGGACACACTTCGAAGCATGCACCACACCCATTACAATCATTTGTTACATACCGCGCCCTTTTTCTTATTTTAACAGTGAAATTTCCTACGAAGCCAGAAACTTCTTCAACATTACTATAAGTGTATAAATTGAGTCCTTGTGTTCTTGATGCTTCTAACATCACAGGACCCAATATTCATATACTACAATCATCTGTTGGGAATGTGCGATCTAATTTAGCCATTTTTCCACCTATCGTCGGACTTGTCTCTACTAAATTTACTTCAAATCCTTCTTCAGCAAGATCAATTCCAGCGGATAACCCTGCAACTCCACCTCCAATGATTAAAGCCTTCTTTGTTATATCTACTTCTTTTATTAATATTTTTTCTAAGACAGAAGCTCTTGCTACTGCGGATCGAATGATATCTTCCGCGACTTTTTGAGCTCCTACTTTATCTTTTCTATGTACAAAACTAGAGTGTTCACGTATATTTGCAAATTCTAAATAGGAACCATCAATCCCCATTGATTCTAAGACACTTTTAAAAACAGGCTCATGAGTTTTGGGAGTGCATGAACCTATTACTAATCTATTTGCATTAGTTTCAGTCATCTTTTCTTTTATAAATTCTGCGCCAGGTTCAGTACATAGGCTTATGTAATCTACTACTTCGACTACATTGGGAAGTTTTTTTGAATATTCTACTAATGCTTTTGTATCGATTATCTCAGCGATGTTAATCCCTCATTTACAAATGAAAACAGCGATCCTTGGTGTTTCTTCGTCATATTGAACTGTTTTATCTTCAGTTTCTACCATTGCATATTACCTTTCAATATTGATTTGTTATTTTCCTCCAAATTATTTATTTGAGTATAAAAGTAAATACAATTGTTATAAATAAATTTAAATCAAAAATGTTTCTTATATCTTTTATAATATTATTCGTTAAAAACTATATTAATTTTAAATCGATTATTTAAAAGCTCGATTGTATTAAATCTATTAGGTGTTGCTTATGTTTTTTCAAACTGGTTTACCGTCAATGGAAGAATTGACACCAATTATTATAGCAATTGTTCTTATTGTAGCAGATATCTTCATTTTAAAGATTGGATTATCCATAACTAAAGCGCAAGAAAAAACTAATTTTAAATGGGTTGCAGGAAGTTTTGGAATTCAATTTGGAATTATTTTCTTTATAAGCGCTCCAATGATTTTAGGAGGTTTGACAGGACAAATGTCTGAAGGGGGGCCATCACCATTATTAATAGCCCTGACAATAATATTTTCCTCATTTATTGATTTAAACATCATTAATGTTCTTCATAAAATCGGGATGAAAAGAGCTCTTATAATAACAGTACTCATAATGGTTCCTCTTTCATTTGCAATGTTTCTTTTAGGATCAAATATAGGAAATCTTTTAGGATAATATCGATAATTTCCTCATATACCAATCTCTTTATTAATTTTAGTATTCATGTTAGAAACTTCATCTCTAGCAGCTTTATCAAACTTTTCTGGTGGATAGATTTTGTTGTTATTATAAGCATATATTATTCCTCTTGATGAATTTATAATTCCTCCTAAACCATTTTTATAAAAACCATCTTTGATATCTTTTGCTTGAGCACCTTGGGATCCATAACCAGGAATTAAAATAAATGAATTTTTTACAATTTGGCGAATATATTTTAGTTCCTGAGGATATGTTGCTCCAACTACCGCCCCCAAATTGGTAAAGTTAGAAAATTTTAATAAACTTTGACTCCAACTATTTATTAATTCTGCCATTTGGACATAATTCCTCTTCAAAGTTTGTGTTTTAACTTGAATCTGAGTTATATCTTGAGAAACATCCTCTAATTTTACACTAAATAAATCTTGAAATTCCTTACTACTTGGATTTGATGTTTTTACAAGAATGAATACACCTTTTTCTTTATATTTTAAAAATGGTTTAACTCCATCAAATCCTAAATACCCATTAATTGTACACGCATCAGCATTAAAATTTTTAAATAAAGAATATGCGTATGCTTGCGAGGTGCTTCCAATATCATTTCTTTTTGCATCCAGTATTACTAATAAATCATTTTTATGAGCGATGTTTATAGTTTCCTTTAAAGCTTTCAAAGCTTCATACTTTTCATAAAAAGCAATCTGAGGTTTGATAACAGGTATTAAATCATAAGTGTTTTCTATAAGGATTTTATTAAATTCAGCTATAACTTTATTAGGATCTTCAAATTCTTCAATTAAGTATTGAGGAATTTCTCCCTCATTTTCCATTCTGGGATCAAGTCCCATACAAACAACACTTTTTTTCTCTCTAATAAGTTGAATTAAATCTTCAATAAAATTCATAATAAGATTAAGGCAATTTGTTAATAATAAATCTAATACCATAAAATAAAATTTTTATTAATCAAACTTATTATCACCTAATTCTTCGATGATATTATAGATCTCTTCTATTATTTCATCAAAATATACAGTTTTTTGCTCTTCAGAGATCATATTCCTAATAGTAACCTTTTTTTCTGCTAGTTCTTCAGGTCCAATTATTAAAACTATAACAATACCTAATTCATTAGCTCTTTTTAGCTGGTTTTTTAAATTTTTAAATCTATAGTCTATTATACATGGAAAATCTTCATCTCGAATAATTCTAGCTAGTTCAAAAGCATATGTTGACATATCTTCACTTATAGATGCTATATAAATTGTGTCACTATAATCTTTCTCTTTAATCTTTTCTGGAATTAAATTGTATGTTTTTAGAAATAAAGAAAGTGTATAAATTCCCATCCCAAATCCAGTTCCCGTTATTTTTTCATCTGAGAACATTGATAGAAGATCATCATATCTCCCCCCACCAAATATACTTCTAATATTTTCTTTTCCAGTATCAAACACTTCATAAATAATTCCAGTATAATAATCAAGACCTCGTACTGTTCCAGAAGAAAATGTGCAATAATTAGAAAGATTTACTTCTTTTAATAATCGGTTAAAATCAGTCACCTCCAGATATCCTTTAGATTGATAAAATTCTTCGGGAATATTATCAAATTTTTTTAATAATTCATCGACACTTTTCCCCGCTTTTAACTTAAAAATGCCTTGGATTATTACTTCATCCTGAAATGTATCAACTAGAAATTTTTCAAATTCTTCCTCTTCCATTTTATCAGACTTATCTAATACTTTGTAAACTAATGGCATTTTCTCTTCTTCAATTTCAAGTATAAATTTACAAATTGAATCCATGAATCGTCGACTATTATAGAAAATTTGAAATTGCTCTGCTGTGGCTCCAAATTCAGTGAATATATCTACAACTATATTAAATATTTCGAGATCAGCATAAAGACTTTCTTCACCTAATATATCTACATTGGGTTGAATAAAAGCGCGACGACGACCTCTTTGGGGTCTTTCATACCTAAAGCATGTAGGAACTGAAAACCACCGAATAGGTCTTTTTAATTCTTGACTCTTTTTAGCAACCATCCGAGCTAAAGAAGGTGTAAGTTCTGGGATTAATATAAGTTTTTCTCCTTTTTTCTTTTCAACAATAAATGATTGTTCATTTACTAATTCATTAGAGGATTTCTCCGCAAAAATTTCAATGGGTTCTATTTGTGGAGTTGTATATTCTTCATAACTATATCTCTCTGTTATATCCCTTATAGTCTCAATTATCCAATTAACTTCACGTAAATCTGAAGGATAATAATCTTCCATGCCTCTAATGGGTTCTTTCGAAAACTTCTTAGGCATCTTATCACTCAATTTAGTTTATTTTTTACCTAGATTTAAAAAAGAACCTTAGCAAATATTTTTTTCGATTTAACAATAAGGTTTTTCTAATTTACTATATGTAATTAAATCATTATTAATTATGATTTACTAATTTTTAGGTGAGATACAAGTGTCAAAAGAGGATTTCTATAATGAGATATCACATGCAATTATAAATTTAGACGAGGAAAAAGCAGTAGAATATGCAAATACAGCCATAAGGGAAAAAATGAAATTGGTTGATGTGATTGAAAATGGATTTGCTGCTGGAATTCGGAAAGTTGGAGAATTATGGGAAGAAGGTGAATTTTTCTTACCAGAATTGATGCGAGGTGCTCAAATAATGCAAAATTGTTTGGATTTAATAATTCCTAATCTTCAAAGCGTATCAGATAAAATTTCACGTGGCATAGTTGTTATAGCTACAATCGAGGGTGATATTCATTCAATAGGAAAAACAATTGTGGCGACAATGTTAAGAGCTTATGGCTATGATGTGTATGATTTAGGATCTGATGTTCCTGTTGAAAAAATTGTAGAAGAAGCCATTGAAAAAAAGGCGGATATAATTGGTGTTTCTGCTCTATTAACAACCACAATGACAGGTCAGAAGAAAGTTATTGATCTCTTAAAAGAAAAAAATTTAGTTAACAAATTCAAAGTAATATTAGGTGGCGCTCCTGTAACAAAGTCTTGGGTAGAAGAATGTAGTGCGAATGGTTTTGCTGGAAATGCTATTGATGCCGTTAAATTAGTTAAATCTCTTTTGGATAAATAAAAATTATATGAGGATTATAAAATGTCATTCCAGGATTGGTTAATGGATGATTCTAAGATCATTCTTTTTGATGGGGGGTTCGGGAGTGAACTTATCAAAAGAGGATTAGAATCCGGAAAAATTCCTGATATTTTAAATGTTGAACAGCCAGATATAATCTCTGAAATTCATAAATCATATTATGATGCTGGTTCAGATATGTGCCAGACTAATACTTTTGGCTCAACTCCCTTGAATTTAAACCGTTATAATCTTGAGCCTCATATTGAAGAGATCATTCAGAATGCTTTAGGAAATATTAAAAAAGTCTGTCCTTCTGGATGTTTAGTTGTTGGCGATATTGGCCCAACAGGTGAATTCAGACCACCAGTAGGAAATGCTTCTAGTGATCAATGGTATTCTAGTTTTTCGACTCAAGTAAAATTATTGGAAAAAGGTGTTGATCTTTGGCATATTGAAACAATTTCTGATCTTGAAGAAATGTTAGCAGCAATAAAAGCAGTGCGAGATGTTTCTAAAAAGCCCTTGATTGCCTCAATCACATATAAAAAGACTAAAAGGGGGTTCTTTACAATTATGGGAGATTCATTAGAAAAATGTATAGAAACGTTGAATAATGAAAACCTAGATGTAATTGGAGCAAATTGTACATTAGGATCCAACGATATGCTTGAATTACTAAAAATTGCTAAGAACTTTACTGAGAAACCTTTTTCTGTTAAACCTAATGCCGGTCAGCCTGTAATCAAAGGCGACAAAACTTATTATGAACAACCCGTACATGATTTTGCTAATGATATTCGTGAAATGATTAAATTAGGAGCAAAAATAGTAGGGGGTTGTTGTGGTACATCTCCAAAAACAATTATGGAAATGCGTAAAATTATTGATTCTATTTAAAAATTAATAATCTCAAGAGTGTAATTAAATGTCAATTATTAGGCCAAAGATTAAAATATTAGATGAAGAACATAAACAAAAGATTTTGGATGAGGCTAAAATGATTCTCGATACTCAAGGAGTTTTTATAGAAAACCATGAAGCAATTGACTTGTTTAATCAACATGATATAAATCATGAAGGGTCACGCTATTTTATCCCACCAGATTTAATTAATAAATGTTTAGAAACTGTACCAAGTGAAATCACCCTTTATGATCGAGAGGGTAATGAACATATTTCTCTGAAGGAGGATAATGTTAATTTTGATCCAGGATCTGCTGCAATTTTCATACTTGATGAGGAAACAGGAGATATTAGAGAAGGGATGTCAAAGGATTTTATAAGATTCTCAAAAGTAGTTGAGCAGTTACAATATATTGATGCTCAAAGTACTGCTCTAATTTATCAGGATGTCCCAAAAGAAACTCAAGATTGGCATAGATTATATCTTGCGTTGTCTAATTGTTATAAACCCGTTGTAACTGGAACATTTCGTAAAGAAAGCTTCTCGATTATGCGAGAAATGCTACTAGCATGCAGGTTATCGGAAGATGATTTAGCGAGAAAACCACTAGCTATATTTGATGCATGTCCAAGTCCTCCTCTTAAATGGTCTGATCTAACAACACAATCTTTAATTGATGCTGCGAAAAGCATGATACCCTCTGAATTTGTTTCAATGCCATTAGCGGGAGCAAGTGCTCCAATCACATTAATCGGATCTATTACTCAGCACTGTGCTGAATGTCTTGCAGGCGTTGTAATTGTACAGTTAGCCAAACAAGGAGCTCCTTTAATTTGGGGGGGTTCTCCGGCTGTTTTTGATATGAAACAAGGAACAACCCCAATGGGTGCCATAGAAACAATGATGATAAATCTTGGAGATGTCGAGATAGGTAAATATTTGAATCTACCTACTCATGCATATATGTCACTTAGCGATTCTAAAATACCTGACTGTCAAGCTGGTTTTGAAGCCGGCATGGGAGCCCTATTGGCAGGATTAGCAGGAATCAATATGGTTTCTGGACCAGGGATGCTTGATTTTGAATCGACTCAAAGTATTGAGAAATTAGTTATTGATAATGAAATAGTAGGAATGGTAAAAAGATTAATTCAAGGTATTGAAGATCATGGATCTCCTTTTGCTTCAGATATTCTAAAAGATTATGAAGATAGTGAAGAACTATTATCTCATCCATCAACCCTGAAATATTTTAGAAAAGAATTATTCATTCCGAGTCCAATAATAGACCGAATGACACGTGATTCATGGAAGCAAATGGGTTCAAAATCAACCAGGAAAAGAGCTAGAGAGGAAGCTGCAAATTTATTAAAGAAAAGGTCCCTAAAACCTATAAATCAAATATTATTAAAAGAATTAGATAATATCGCAAAAAGAGGATTAAAATAATACTTGCTAAGAATATCATTCTTTATAAGCTGCCTTATTTGTAAGGTATCAGAAAATAGTTGCTTATAATATAAGCAATATGAGTCATCTCATTCCTAAAAGAGAGTTCTTTCTCATATTTAAATGATAAAAAAGATATGTTTATATTGTTTTTTACTGTCATATATTTATGATTCCAATATTCCAAAAAAAAAATATTACCAAAGTTATTACTTTCTTCTGCTTTTTGTTCTTAATCTTCTGTTTTGTTTCTGATGTTTATGCAGCTCCTGGATGTGGAAATTATCCTGGGACATATAGTTTTACGAATGATGATTTAGAAAGTGATCCAGACGATTGGACTGTAGATGAAACTGGGGGTACAATTAATGTAATAGCCTCAGAGGGATCTCATAATAAGATTATTGAATTCAATGATACAACTACATTATATACAATTATGGAACAGCCTATTACTGCAACTATCTCAGGAACAATTGAATTCTGGGTAAGAGCAAAGCAAACAAATCATGGATTCAGTATACGTCTTTCAGATGGAGGGGGATCAATAAACTATCTAAATGTTGCTTTGGATCATCATAGTGATTTTAAGTACTTTGATGGAATAGTGAAGGATCTGCCTATACCAACAAGTTATTCAGCTGATTCTTGGATTCATATTAGACTTGATTTCAATTGTACTGAAGGTGTATATGAAATATTTATTAATGGGGTGTCTAAGGGTAATTGTAGTTTTTATGGTACTCCCATTGAAATGGATCATTTCCGATTTTCTAGTCAGTCCTTAAGTACTGGAGTTAATTACATTGATGCAATAGGTTATTCATGGGATCCAAACTATGATATCGGTGATAATCTGATAGAGGTTTGTCCTTCTACAATTCCGGGGTATAGTTCGCTGACAATTATTTGTATAATTCTTTCTGTAGTTACTATTGGAGTTTATCTAAGAAAGAAAGTGAAATTCTAATTTCTTTTTTTTTAAACTCAATAGTATTTTAATAAATACTTTCCATTTTGAATGTTTAATATAAAAACCATAAGATTTATTGAATTCTTTTCAGTTTTCTTAATCCGAAAAATAATAATGGAATTGCATTTGCTATTGAAATCAATAACAATGGCATAAGATAGTGAAATCTTGCCAAAATCGGAGAAGATGGCGCAGGAAATGCTATTATGATAAATAAGAAAATAAATTGAAAGGGTATTAATTGAATTATCATTAAAAAAAGATTGTTAGATGTCATTGCACTACCCTTTTCTTCAAAAGCAGGGCTTAAGCATTGGATTCCAACTGCTTGAGATATAGCAACCTCACTATTTATCAAATAAAAACTGAAGAAAAAGATAATGTTAAAAAGATCAAAATTGAGAATGAAAGTAAAGAAAATTGTTAGTCCTAATGCTATTAGTATATTAAAGATTAACATAGCTAAGAGATATGAATAAACCAAAGAACTTACATTTCGAGGACTTCGTTTATATACCCAAATTAAGTCTTTACTCCCAACAAATATATAGCTTCCAAACAGTAGACTATACAAAATTCCGCCTATAATGATAATCATTGAAATTACTATTGATTGCCCGATTAAATAATCTAATCCTAAATTTGAGAAGATTACTCCTAGGATTCCAACTAATCCTATTAAGTAGGCAAATTTCATAATACTTTCTCTTCTTCTCAAAAACTCCTTTAATTGAGTTATTGTTAATCCCCCCCATTTAGATCCTGTTAATTTCCTAATTAAAATGTAAAATTTATTTTCTCGTTTAATTACTGAAGATATTTTTTCTATCCCTCCTTCCACTGTGAAAAAAGTGTCTGCTTTTTTATAAGCAATCAAAAATATAATGAGAGGGATTATTATAACCAAAGCTATACTAAACCATATGTTTAAAACATAACTACTTATCAAACTTGGATCGATAAAATATAATATAATATTAGAAAACCATAAAGAAGGATAAAGCATAACCCAATTCCTCAATTCTGGATTCAACATAAGATATTCAAATAAAAACTGTAAAGTATAAACAATAGCAACCATAGCAATTGAGAGGAGAAATAGCAGTATCTTGCCCATATCTTTTGCTTGATCACTTTTAGCTATTTTATGTTCTAACCATGCAGCAACAATGGAGCCTAATAAAGCAGCGAACAATGTTAATCCAAAAACACATAAATAGATAATTAGGTATTGAAAAATATTAATATTAATAATTGGATTGAGCATTCCTGTTAATATTGGTGCAAATAATAATACTCCCCCCAGATAAATAGGTAATTTTCCTATGAATTCTCCCAAAAAAATATCACCCGCAGTAGCTGGAGATGCCAATATAATTTCTTTGAATCCAATTTCAACCCTTCTATAAATACTATTTAAAGGATAAATAAAAATTGATAAGAAAAAAGCCATTAATATATACTCAATAATTAAGGCAACTGCTAAATTAATTTGGGGTATTACGACTATTAAAGTAGGCATAAACATGTCAAAAACTAATGGAGCTAAGAAGAAAGCCCATAATATAAAAAACGAATATAATACAACAAAAAATAAGACTCGATGATTGCGAAATTTATTGGTTCTGAGCTTGAGCTCGTTTTTTGCAATGGTTTTCCAGAGACTCATTTCTAGTCAATTTATTTTTTTCTTTTTTTTTCTTTCTTTTTCTTTTCTTTTTCGATTGGGAGTTCATCTCTCCAAACAAGTAAATCTTCGATTTTGGATACATCCATTATTTTTAAATATACTTCTTCTAAATCTTTTGCGCCTACGGACTCGATTAATTCTTTAGGGCTTCCCTCAATTTTTAATTCCCCTTTATCAATTATTCCAATTAGATCACATAATTCTTCAGCAGCGTCAAGAAGATGAGTACAAATAAAAATAGTCTTATCTGCTTTCTTCGCAAGTTCTGATATCAAATCTTTAACAATTCTTGCTGCTGCAGGATCTAAATTAGAGGTAGGTTCGTCTAAAAAGATAATTTTAGGATCTTGTATTAAAGCTGCGCATAAACACACTTTTTGTTTCATGCCTCTTGAATATCCTTCTAATAAATCATTTTCACGCCCTTCTAAATCGAAAATCTCTAATAATTCTTTAATTCTTGTTGATAGTATTTCTTTAGGTAAATAATATAACTCACCAACAAATTCTAAAAATTCTTTTGCTGTTAACTTTTGATATAATCCAGGAGATTCCGGTAAGAAACCACAATTAATTTTGACTTGTTTACTTTGTTTAATGATATCATACCCCACAACCTCTGCAGTTCCAGCTGAAGGAGATATTATGGCATTCAACATTCTTACAGTTGTGGTTTTACCTGCTCCATTAGGTCCCAATAATCCATAGGTCATCCCATAAGGAATTCTTAAATTTAAGTTATTCACAGCCACAATCTTCCCAAATTCTTTAGTCAGATTCCTAGAGTTAATAGCTAATTTATCAGAAATTATCAGTCACATCCTTTCATCATAATAAGTTCTTCTGTTAAATTTTTCCAATTAATTAAATTTTACCTAATTGAGAGTAAGTCATCATTAAATTATAACTGGAATCTAGTTAAATTTGCCTAAATTAAGAAAATAATAATTTGATGTCACATATTCATAATTATCTTGGATAAGAATATTAAGAAGGGGTTGGTAACTGGGTTTTTAGGAATAATTTTTGTTGGGTTGCAACCGATAATTGCTCTTTCACGACCAGAAGCAGTTGACGCTTATATTTCGGCAGCTATGACTTGTTTGGTTGAAACTATGATTTTCTTTCCGATAATGGTAATTGAATTCAAATTTATGAATTCAAACCTGCAAAACAGGAATAAGCACGTTGATAAAAATAATACAGTTCACTTTTTAAGGGGCTGGAAAAAAAATATTTGGCTATTAATTGGAATTGGTTTATTATTTGCTTTAAACCAAATCTTATTTTTTGTTGGATATGATATGGCGGGTGCTATTAATGGATCTCTCACACAAAAAACAACAGTTTTCTTCGGGATCATTTTTGGATATTTAATTCTTAAAGAGAGAGTAACAAAACTTCAGATTCTCTTTTCATTAATTTTGTTTCTAGGATTAGTTATAGCTATTACTCAGTTTTCATTTAGTTTTGCAAATTTGAATTTTGAAATTATTTTAGGAGTCCTTATACTACTTTTAATAACATGTCTATGGATGGTAGGGCATACTCTGACAAAGCCGATATTTAGTAAACATGAAGCAACACCAATACAAATGGTTTTTATTAGGAATTTTATATCTGGTATCGTCCTGTTATCTACTTATTTAATCATTTTTACTCCTGATTTAAGAATTTTTATTGATCCTGTGAATATGCAGTTTTTTATTGTAATGGGAACCGTTTACGGAGCAGGATTAATATGTTGGTATAAAACACTCTCATATTTAGAAGTATCGAAAGCCACGACCCTATTTGCACCAACACCTATAACTGCTGCTATATTTGCTACTCTTTTTCTTGGAGAAAACTTTACATTTGCCCATTTAGTAGGGACAATTATTATAATAATTTCTATAGTAGTAATTGTGAACCAGAAGAAAGAATGAAAAAATGGACACATAAGTAACGCTACTTCAAATATATATCTATATATATTAGCAAAATATGAGTAGATTATAGGGAAAATGCCACTTTTCCTTGTTGGAAAACAATTAATAACATTTAAATATAATATTATATGTAAATCTATAGAGAAATATATAATTCTTTTTAATAAAACTTATGTTAAAAAATCAATTTTAAAGCATGAATATGTCTAATAATGAAATAATTATTATCAATGGTTTAAAGAAATTTTTTGGTGAAGTAAAAGCTGTTAATGGCATTTCATTCAATGTTCATCGAGGGGAAGTTTTCGGTCTATTAGGTCCTAATGGTGCGGGAAAAACTACTACTATTAAGCTTCTTTTAGGACTTCTTGAGCCGAATGAAGGAGAAATGAGTGTTTTTGGAATGAATCCAGAACGAGACGAAGTCGAAATAAAACGTCGAATAGGGTATGTAAGTGAGGAACCATTAATATTTAAATCTTTAACACCAAAAGATTTATTTAATTTTATTGCATCTGTACGTAGATTAGATGAAACAATAACTACAGAACTAGCAAGAGAATATTTAGAGAGTCTGGAAGCAATTGAATATTATGATCAATTAATCGCTACTTTATCACATGGTAACAAGCAAAAATTGCAAATTGTTGCCGCACTCCTTCATGAGCCAGATTTGCTTATTTTGGATGAACCAATTGCTGGTCTTGATGCAAAATCTGTAAGGGTTGTTAAATCTATACTAGAACTTCATACCCAAAGAGGTGGTTCTGTCTTATTTTCTACACATATAATGGAGATTGCTCAAGATTTATGTGATCGAATAGGTATTATACATAAAGGAAAAATTGTTGGAATCGGTACTCTGGAAGAGCTCCGTCAACAAGCTAATAAATTGGGAGCAAGTTTAGAAGATGTATTTTTACGATTAACTGAACAAGATACATCAGTAGAAGAGATTGTTAAAAGATTACGTGCTTCTTTTAAAATGAAAAACTAAGGAGTATATAAATATGGAAGAGAAAAAGCTAAAATTCTATAAACTTGCCCGATATCCTGTTTATGAAATTTTAATGGAAGGACAGATTGCTAGCGCTGGTGCACATCAAGCAAAACTGCTTGAGAAATTTAAAAAGAACAATAAGTATATTAAACATCAATATTTAGCACTTAAATTCGCTTTTGCTTTTCTCTTTATAATTTTACCTGTATTCCCCTTATTTATATTTTTACAAAGTGCAGATTATATTAATCAGGGAACACATTCGATAAATACAATATTTTTTATATCCTCTTTTTCCCTAATGATTTTTTTTGGGATGACTGTATTGTACATGTTAATGCTTGGGATGGTTTCAATGAGTTCATTTATGTCAGGGAATTCTTTTAAGTGGTTACAAACGCTCCCTTTTTCTAAAAAAAGTCTCAAAAAACTAGGTATAATGACAATCTTTCGCAATTTAGATATCCCTTTAATAATTCTCATTGTTGGATTTCCTGTAATTACACTTATTGCAACTCAAGATATATTTATCTTTTTAATTTCCATCCCAGTATCAATAGTAAACGTTATTTTCAGCTTTGCGATTCTTGTAATAGTTGGAGAAAAAATGAGTTATCTTTTTTCAGAATCAAAAGTAAAAACAAAAAGAGCGGGTTTAATTAGAACTATAACGATGTTAGGGTATTTTGTTATGATGTTTGCTACTGGATTTATTTTCAGTATTGGAATTAATGCTGTCGATAGTCTCTTTAATATTTTTACTGCATCAGAACCTCCATTTATTTTGATAATAATTTTAAGTTTGATTCCTTTCTTATTTGCCCCTGCCTTTTTAGTTTCATTAATCTCTATTCAATTTCAGGTACATCCAATTTTAATACTTACTACAATTACAGGATTTGCGCTAAATATTGTATTAACATGGGCAATATTCAAGATCGCTCAACGAGCATTAAATAGTGCAATTTCATCTGAGATTAAAATAGATAAAGCGGAAGAAAGAGAAATTAAATTCGATATTAAATCCATTTCACCAATTAAAGCATATATACGTAAAGATATCGCTTCATCAACAAGGGATATCCAGTCTTTTATGTTCATATTTTTCCCCATTTTTTATCCGTTAATCATGATATTATCCATGATTGGATTATTTACTGCCTTAACATTTTCAATTGAAG
>JAEOTH010000217.1 GCA_016839915.1 Promethearchaeota archaeon | reverse complement strand
TAACATTAGCATTTGGATTGTGTTCCTTGATTAAGATTGCATTTTTAAGAGCAGTCATACAACATATATTCGAACAATATTTTCGTTCTTTATTTCTACACCCAACACATTGAATCATAGTAGTATTATTGGTGTTAACTTTATTCTCTTTTAATAATCCTTCTAATTCTAATTGACTTATTATAGTCTTTCCATTATAATTATAATATCCTTCTGGTGATAGAGCTTTTGCCCCCGTAGCTACAATAATAGCTCCTGCTTCAATTTCGATTTTTTTTTTATTTTGGAGAATAATTACTTTAAAGTTCCCTACATATCCTTCAATTTTTTTTATTACAGCAGATTTATAAATATCGATCTCTTTATGACTCTCTACCAAATTTCTTGTTTCCAAAATATTTGAAGCATCTTCATTAGTAGGATAAACTTTATTTAGATGCCTGATTAATCCACCTAATTCAGAATCCTTCTCTATTAAACTTACTTTGAACTTTTGGTTTGCTAAATTTAATGATGCATTCATTCCCGCGATCCCTCCACCTATTACAATAGCAGAAGGTATTACACTTACTTGCATTTTTTCTAATGGTTCTAATAGAGCAGCTTTATAGATCCCCATTCTAATGAGATCTTTAGCCTTTTCGGTACCTTTTTCTGGTTCTTTCATATGAACCCAGGAATCTTGATCTCGAATGTTTACCATTTCAAAAAGATAAGGATTCAAACCTGCTTCTTGACAAGTTGATCTAAATAAGGGTTCATGAGTTCGAGGAGAACAAGATGCTACAATAACCCGATTTAAATTATGTTCCTTTATATTTTCTCTGATCTCACTTAATCCAACTTCTGAACATGTATAAAGGTTGTCAGCACTATAGACTACATTAGGTAAAGTTTTGGCATATTCTGTTAACTCAGAAATATCTAA
The DNA here is from genome assembly GCA_016839915.1 of Promethearchaeota archaeon. Classification (GTDB taxonomy): domain Archaea; phylum Asgardarchaeota; class Lokiarchaeia; order Sigyniarchaeales; family SOKP01; genus Loki-b32. Next base: position 7,682 of record JAEOTH010000217.1, on the reverse strand, counting down.
AACACCACCTATATTAGAACCACAATGACAAATAAAAACTCCAATTCTAATATTATCATCCGTCATTTTTTTACCCCCTCATTACCATTTCAGCAGCTTTAGCGGCTGCTCCACTGGCATCAATTACAGAATTTGGAATATCCATTGGTTCCCTACACGTACCACAGAGAAAAATTCCTTCTTTAGAGGATTTTTGGGGTTGATAACTCTCTGCTTTGAAAAAATTAAAGTCATTCATTTTAATTCCAAGGATTTTAGCTAATTCTCCAGCATCTTTTTTAGGTATCATAGAAGAAGCTAAAATTACTAAGTCAAATTTAAGTTGTTTCACTTGCGAAGTATTAATATCTTCATATATAATTAGAGGATTTCTTTGATTATCTTCTAATATCTTTGCTACCTTTCCTTTAATGTATTTAATAGCGTACTCATCGCCTCCCCTTTGAATATATTCTCGAAATCCTTTTCCAGCAGCTCTAAGATCAATATAAAATATTGAAGTGTCTATTTCATTATCATGTTCATAGGCTATCATTGCTTCTTTAGTGGTATACATACAGCAACAAGATGAACAATACGGATTGTTTTTTATATCTCTTGAACCTACACAATTAATAAAAGCCAGTTTTTTAGGATCATTTTTATCTGATGGTCTCGTCAAATGGCCCCCCAAAGGTCCAGAAGCACTAATTAATCTTTCAAATTCTAGAGCGGTAATAACATTGGGATATCGCCCATATCCTAAAGATTCAAGAGTTTTTGGATTAAATATGTCATACCCTGTCGCTACAATGACTGATCCCACATTTAATTCAATTTCTTCATCCTTTTGATCGAAATCGATTGCTTCTCTTTCACATACTTTTTCACAAATCCTACAAGCGTTTTTTGTGAAAAATAAGCAGTTTTTTCTATCTATGGTCATTATTGAGGGAACTCCTTGAACATAATCAATATAAATTGCTCTACGTTTTCTTAACATCATATCAAATTCGTCATCTACCCTCATTGGGCATTTTTCTATACACAATCCACAGTTTATGCATTGATCTTCTTTTACATACCTTGCTCTCTTAAGTATTTTCACATTGAAATTACCTACTTCACCTGTTAAGTTTTTAACTTCTGATAATGTATGCAAGGTAATATTAGGATGTCGAACACATTCTGCAAGTTTTGGTGCTAAAATACAAATGGAACAGTCATTAGTAGGAAATGTCTTATCAAGTTGAGCCATTCTACCGCCAATACAAGCATTTTTTTCAATCATTTCAACTTCAATACCTCTTTCAGCTAGATCTAATGAAGCTTGAATCCCGGCAATTCCTCCTCCAATAACCATTACTCTTTTTAAATTTTCACCCAATTATAACACCTCTTACTTGTTAAGAAATTTTTTGTAAGATTTCATTTATTTTAATTCTATGGAAATTTAATCCAAGTGTTTCTATATCAATTCCTAGAGCTAATGCAATTAACTCAGTTATATAAAAAACTGGAATATTATAATCAGTATTTTTATTTCTATTTACTTCTCTTTGATTAAAATCAAATTGTTGATAGCAGGCTGGACAAACACAAACAATACAATCTGTTCCTGCTTCTTTCATACTTTGCAGTTTATTTTCTAACATTGTTAATGAGATGTCTTTATCAGATTTTTCGAGTGGATTACCACAACAATCATTCTTTAAAGTGTACTCAACGGGATCTGCTCCTATTGCTGCGATTAACTCATCTAATGTTTTTGGATTAAGTGGATCATCCCAATTTATTATTTCAGAAGGTCGAAGATAATGACAACCCGGGTGACCCGCAACCTTTAGATCTTTTAAAGGTTTTTTAACTAATTTCTTAATTTTCTCAATATTTTCGAATAACACTTCAGCAAAATGTTTAATATCAACTTTTCCTTTATAATTTTTTCCTATCTCTTTTAATTTCGTATTAATTTCTTTTTTCTTCTCATTATCATTGTCTAGAATATATTTAACAGTTTTGAGGGTTTCTGTGCATCCAGAACAAAGACTTAATATATTATTATTATTTTCTTCAAAAAGGCATAAATTTCTTGCCCCTAAAGCTAAAAAAGATTCATGATCTAACTGAGCTACTCCAGTGGGATCTGGACAACATGAACAATTTGCTTGATCTCCAACTTTCAAGCCAATTTTTTCAAATGTTTTTCGAGCAGAAACTTCTAAAAAAGGAAGTCTTCCAGGAATTACACAACCTAAAAAATAGTTAAACGACATTTTACTTACTAGCCTCCAATAACTTTATTTTTGTTTTAAAGTTTGTGGCATCCAGTAATTTTGTTATTTCTTCAACATTAGCAGACTCCACCACTGGCAGTCTTAATTGATCTCTTCTACGGATGATTGGTTGTGTTAATGGGATTGCTAGGCCATTTTCTAATACACTTTTTGCTTGTAACTTATATGTTTCAGGATATGGTTCTCCTAACAGTACAATCCTATTTTTAATTCTCTCAAAAATTTCTGTTAGAAAGACATTTTGGGGACACTCTTCTACACACATTTGGCATGTACAACATAACCATACATTAGGTTTTTGGTCTTTTAGTAATAAATCTTTAAAGCCTAAAAGTGATTGCTCTATAATTTTTCGAGGATTGTACTCTCCATTAGTTATATAAGCTACTGGACATGTGCTGGAACAAGTTCCACACTGATAACAATAATTTAATGAAAATTCTTCTTTTATCAGCTCATTTCGAAATCCAAAATCAACCATTTGCATAATTTAATAACCTTATGTTAGCTAATTCAATCTACTTTGGAGTTTAATTTTCTAATTTTATAAATATTAATAGTTTTAATAATGTATTTATTATATTTTTGAGGATTACAATAATGTTTTTTAATATTATAATTAAGATCGAACTTTATATTTAAAGATTTTTTACCATATCGGATTTAAGTTACTTTTTTTTAAAAAACTCGACATTTTCATTTATCATTTCGAAAAAATAGTAAGAAAAAAGTATTAATTTAGGAATCTTTTTACATTTTTTGTTATCAATAATGAATATTAATTCAGAATATTATCTGATAGGGTTATTTTTGAAGTAATCTATTTTTAAAAGAAGAATTGAATTCGGAACTATAATGTGAAATATGTGGTTTTTAGCACTTAAAGATAATATTTTTGATTAAAATTCGAATCAAATTATACAAAATAAAGTCCAACAAAAAATTGATAAGAAATTAAAGATTTTAATATTTTAAAAAGAAAACAATCTATTAATGATATAATAAATAAAAATATAATATTTCCATATCATATATAAATAAAAAAAGGAAACCTCAAGTTATAATTGCACTATTATAGTTTTGGTGAAACTTATTAAAATTTTAGTCTCTGGGCCACTTCAATCGGGAAAATCGAGTTATATAAAAGTTCTAGATAATAATGCGTTAAATGTGGAAGCAAAAGGTAAAGATGAGAAGTTTTACACAGTTGCAATGGATTTAGGGAGTGTAAAACTAAATGGTTTTGATGTATTTTTGTTTGGGACACCAGGACTCTTACGATTTTCAGTTATGAGAAGTATCTGTACGAGTGGCTCAGATGGAGTACTTTTTCTCTTTGATGCTGCTGCTCCTGAAAAAGATGATAGTGCAATAATGATACTAAATTCAATTAGAAAAATATTACCTCCTAATACCCCAACAGTCTTTTTGGCAAACAAACAGGATATCGAAGGCGCTCGACCTCCAGAGATTATTCGTTCACAAAATTATTTGCCCAAAGATACTAGAATCTTTCCTACAAGCACAAAGACCGGGTTGAACATAAAGGAATCTATTACATATTTAGTAAATCATATTTTTGAAGAATATTCGTCATTATTACAAACACTACGAACTTATGAAAGTGATATCGAAGGTCTAGCAGAAGAATTAAAGAAGGATAAGGTACAAATGCGAGATTTCTTAAACAATTTAGAAATTAAACGATTTATTGAACTTGATAGAATAAAAAAAAGTTATAAAGTAAGATCTGGATTAAAATATTTAGTTTAATTTCTTTTCTGATATATCTTAGATTCAAAATAATAAGGGAGAGATATTCTCTTTATTATACCTATTTTTTAAATTTATCATATTTTTTCTCTGAGTATTGAGTATATTCCAGAAAAATTCAGGAACACCCTTTTCTTTTTTATACATAGCTTCAATGCGATCTAATTTTTCTAAAATCTTTTCAGGTCGTATAGAAAATTGTTCAATGTAATCCTCTTCTCTATATTCCTTATTAAGATATTGTTTAAAAATTAATTTTAAATCCAAGAATTTAGGAAGATAACCTAAAGGTGTGACAATAGCCTCGAAATCATTATGGACTCGACCCTCTGCCCAGATTACCCAACATAACTTGTCTAATATACCATTTAAATATCTCCCTTCCTTATTTTTAAGAAAATAATTCGTAGCAAAAACTTTTGGGCAATGTTCTACTTGATTTCCAAATTTTTGATGATTTCTTAGGTATTTTCCAAGTGGTACAACCATAAAATCTAAATTTGCCATTGGTTGCTGCGTTCTCACCCCTTCTGCACCTAGAGTTGCTGATGTAGTTTCTGATTCAATTGAGGCACCAAGAAAGACTCCATGCTCCCAATCTGTACTTTCAAGTACAGGTGGCATTGTATCACTATCCCGACCTCCATAAAAAATACCATTTACTGGTACTCCATCTGGATTATGTAAATTTGGATCTGCATTATCCAATTCTTCAATACCAATTGTATAGCGAGCATTTGGATGTGCATGGGGTATTTCCCTCCCATTTTTATCAATCTTTCCTTTATTCCAATTGCCCGAAAAATTAAATCCAACATCTGGGATTGGTCTTCCATCTCCAATCCAGTAAGGTATTCCATCTTTAATCAATACATTAGAAAATATTGTTTCTCGAGGTGAGGTGAGTGCGGCAAATATTACTGGATCGTCATTAGCATTTACATCTTTGATAATTCCAAAGATACCTTTCTCAATATTTACTGAATGTGCATAACCATCATCCCAAACTCTAAGATAAGCTATATCATCTCCAACTATGGTTTGCCCAGGTAGCATAGCGGTACTAGTCTTACCACATGCCGAAGGGAATGCTCCACAAAAGAATGAACTCCTGTTTTTTCCTTTTGGATGAACACCCATTACAAAATAGTGTTCTGTTAACCAATCTTCATTATTGGCTTTGTAAATTGCTAAACGCAAGGCGAGTTTTTTTAGCCCTAGTGAATTTCCAGCGTATTGATTATTAACAGAAAGTACACGCCCTTCTTTTAAGTCTATGTATACTCTCCTTTTTTCAATGTTTTTAGTTACTGGAGGATCTCCAATTAACTCTCCTGAAGAATGAATAAAATAGAAGAATTCATCGGATCCGTTTAATTTTTTGAATTCCTCGTAGCCTGTTCGATAAAGAATATCTTCTGAATGAGCAACATAAAAAGAATCCGTTATTTGAAGTGCTAGTATTGAGAATTTAGAGTTTTTCGGCCCTAGGCAGAAAAATCTTATTACACATTCATGGCCTTCCATACATCCATCCATAATTTCCAAAATCTCATTTAAACCGCTCTCTCTTTCCATTGTATTTATCCAAGGATATAGATCCAATTCATCCCTAGGAACGAGAACTTGAGTATTTCCTTTATCTCTCGCTTGATCATGATTACTCATTGTGAAGAACCCATCATAATGTATAGTATGCCCTTTTAGATTTAATCTTGACTCTTCACCAAGTTTAATAGCTTGGTTTCGCACGTAATCGATATCCTCTTGATAATCAGTTATAACGGTAACTTTAGAGGGTTTACATAAAGAAATAAATTCATGTATAATTTGTAAGACGTATTTATTTTCTAAAGCTTTTAATTTTTCCAGATTAGTATTATCAATAGATTCCATTGTTATTTATTTCCCAATTTTCAATATAAGACCAATTAAATGTAACCTTTAATGTGTTTAAGAAAATACATGAAATTCTATTAATTTTTTCTTTTCTAAAAATAATTTTCTAATGCTATTTAAGGATCTTAGTTTGATTAGAGATAGAAAAAAAAAAAATATAATAAAAAAAATAAATAGATTATAATCCCTTGCTACCTTTTGCACTGATGATTCTGTCAACTCTCAAGATAAGATTAGTAAGCTCACTGCCACTCTTGATAATATGATTGATTAATTCTGCCGGCTCGACAATGCCTTTTTTAAAATTATCACCGATAGTGTTTGTAATTGTATCAATACCAACCCATTTATCATCAGCAGTTTTATGGGCTGCCCGCAATTCAGTGAGTTTTTCAATCTCTTCTAGACCCGCATTCTTAATTAATGTTTTTGGGATCTCTTCGAGTGCTAAGGCAAATGCATTTACAGCTAATTGTTCTTTTCCACTAATTTCATTCGCGTAAGCTCTAATGTTTTTAGCAAGTTCAATATAAATTGCTCCCCCTCCTGCTACAACAGCTTTTGTATCGATAATTTTAGCAATAACTGATAACACATCATTTAAAGAGACTTCTGCAGTGCTAAGAATCTTATCAAGCCCACCTTTTAGTAAAATAGAAACAGATTTAGGATTTTTACATCCAGTAAATAACGTATATTCATCATCACCCAATTTTTTGAAATATACTTTTTCAGCAAACCCTAAATCATCAGCAGAGAGTGACGTCAAATCATCAACAAGTTTTGCATCTACAGCTTTTAATATCGATTTATAATCACTCTCACCGACATTTTTGATTCCAGCAATTCCTTCCCTTGCTAAATATGCACCGAACTTATCTGAGATGTCACTACTATTAACAATCATGTTTACTCCTAAAGCTTTGAAGATTTTTAAATAATCTTGAAGAATTTTATCTTCTTGATCTAAAAAGCCTTGGACTTCTGCGGGGCTTGAAATTCGAATTTGTGCATCAAATTCAGTTTTCTTTACATCCAATTTCCTTCTTATGACAGCAATCTTTACATTATTTATTAAATCAGGCATCATAGTATTTACTTTTTCCTTCTGTGTGTATACTCCATTAATCAATTCTGTGTCCTTAAGAGACTTTCCTGGAGCTTTGACTATCTTTACATTACTTACGTTCGCAAATGTGTTTCCACTTTCATCCATTATCTGTTTTACAGCATTTAAAGCTAGTTCTGAGAAAAAGTCTTTTAGTGGAGCAATACCTTTAGCATTCATTGCTGTTTTAGCCGCATTTTTAAGAACTTCCTCATCATCAACCGAAATTTTTTCAGCAATGTTTTTAATGATTTCAAGAGCTTTATCCGCAGCAATCTTATAACCATGTATAATAGGTTTTGGATGGATATCTTGTTCAATTAATTCTAATGCATTACTTAATAAAGCAGCAGAAAAGATCACTGCTGATGTAGTGCCATCACCAATATCGTCGTCAATGGATTTTGCTACATTAACCATCATATTTGCAGCAATATTTTCAATGTCTAAATTCTTGAGAATCTCAGCACCATCGTTGGTAATAGTCACATCACCCATTGAATCAACAAGCATTTTTGACATCCCTTTTGGGCCAAGAGTTGATCGGACAGTTTCCGCAATTGCGACCATTGCTGTGATATTCTGTTTTCGGGCTTCTCTTTCACGAACTTCCTCAGTTCCTTCCT
>JAEOTH010000216.1 GCA_016839915.1 Promethearchaeota archaeon | reverse complement strand
GAGACCTATTTGAATTATTTTTGATATAATTAATTACAATTAGTGTTAATCCTGGTGACAAAATAGAAAAACTTAGAATTGCAGAAAGATGTCTTATAACTGTAAGAAATGGGAACCAAAATCCGGTGACAAAGGTTTCTAACGCATAAATTATTATCCATGCTGGTGTTCCTAATATTGCAACTATGCTAAAAATAATAATATATATCCTAAAGTTAATTAGAAATATCAATACATAGAAAAATAAAATAAAATTACTAATAGTGATCAACCAACTAATTGAGACTACTAGGGATTCAGTAGGATAATAAAGATTATTATAAAAGAAACTATACAGAATAAAACCACATAGACAGATTAGGCAAGTTAAAACTAAAATTTTAAAAATTAGATAATAGTTCTTCATCAAATAACATTTAAAATTGTAATTAGAAATTAACCTTTTGGCTTTAATCTTTTTTCTTATATAACGGATTTAAGATTTAAGAATTTAATTTATAAAATATTAAATGAACAAACTAATATTATTTTTAATTTTAAATATCGATTAAATATGATTAGGAATCAGTGGTATGCCGTTTTGGAATCAAAAGAAGTTCCAAAAGGAAATCTAATTGGTGTAACTCGCCTTGGAGAAAAATTAGTTTTTTGGCGCAGTAAAAATGGAGATGTAATTTGTTTAAAAGATAAATGTGCCCATCGAGGAGCGATGCTCAGTATGGGAAAAATATGCGATAAAGGCGAAAAAGTTAAATGTCCATTTCATGGTTTAAGATATGATAAATCGGGACGATGTACAAGAATACCGGCAAATGGAAAAAACACTCCTGTACCTGAACAATTTAAAGTTATCTCTTATCCTACGCGAGAAAAACATCATTTTATCTGGATATGGTGGGGAGAAATTCAATCAGAATACCCCCCTTTACCCTTTTTTCAAGATATTGATAAAAAATTCTCATATAAAACTCACACGGAAATATGGCCTGTTCATTATAGTCGTGCTATCGAAAATCAACTTGATGTTGTTCATTTACCTTATGTCCATCATAATACTATTGGTCGAGGTAAACAAACTCTCGTTCATGGGCCATTAGTTGAACCTTCTGAGGACGGAAATGAGTTTACTTTTTGGGTTTATAATCAGAAAGATGATGGAAAGACTAAAACTTTAAAACCTGAAGAATTTACTGAAGAAATGAAGGTTTTCCACCTCCATTTTAAATTTCCTCATATTTGGCAGAACTTCCTTGGAGAAAAAGTTCGCATCTTTATTGCTTTTGTACCTATTGATGAGAAACACACTAAATTTTATATGAGATTCTATCAAAAATTTCTAAGAATTCCACTTTTAAAATCATTTGTTAACTGGTTAGCTAACAAATTTAATATTGTTATCCTCCATCAAGATAGAGATGTAGTTGTCACACAACAACCAATTAAAACTCAGTTAAAAATGGGAGAAAAACTAATTCAAGGTGATAATCCTATAATATATTACCGTCGTAAAAGAGATGAATTATTAAATAAAAATAATTCTATTTAGTACTTAGTTCTACAGATATAAGCATTTAAATATCTATTATCTTTTACAGATACTACAAGCTCAAATTCTTCGAGAAGAACTTTTGGATTAACAGCATTAGGGTGATGTATGTGACGTTTCCTTATTTGATCTACACCTTCGCCTGTTAATTCAACTATAATCAAATAACCATCATGTTTCATAACACGTAATATTTCATTAATAGCACCAGATTTATCTTCAATATGATGCAGAGAAGTATAGAGAAATATAGCATCAAAGCTATCATCTTCAAAAGGTAAATTTTCAGCATAAAATGGTTTGAATGTAATTTTCTCCTCCACATTCACAGATTTTGCTCTTGATTTCCAATCTGCCCATTTCGCATTTTCAGGTTCACCGGTAATAACATTATATCCGTGTAGGGCGAGTGTAATTGCCATAAATCCCCATCCAGTACCAACATCTAAGATTTTTGATTTTTTATCTAAATTTAAATTATTAATTACTGAGTCCAAAAAGTCAGCATCTCGACTAAATTTTTCACCTAATGTCTCTTTTATCTTTTCTAAGCTCATTATCTTAGTTATTCTATTTATTTTACTTTTTTAAATACATAAGCACCTGACGTTTTCGTATATCCTAATCCTCGATTAATTTTCTTTAGATAATCTTTGGTAATTTTCAATTCTTGTTTTTTTGGGATGAAATATTTGTCTAAATTCTTCTCGGTTAAGCGATATTGACCATTACTTTTGTAAATTGCTGCCATAAATTCAAAATCATCATCTAAATATGCTATACCTGCATCTCCATGGCTATTATTTGCTAATAGAATACCATTCTTTTTAAGATATTTCTTACAGCTTTCAGACACAAAACCAGCATACAATGATATCAATAAATCAAAATTTTCAACTTTTTCTCCAAAATCCAGATTATAATCAGAGTAATGATATCGTATTATTGGTTTTTTAGTATAATCTCGATTTCTAAAAACAAAATCCATAATATCATTAGCTTCAAAAAATTTATTAGTTTTTTTAAAAGAGTCAATATACACAGTTATCGGAATATAAAATGAGGGAGCAATATCTATATAACTTCCAGGATATATAGCACTTTCTACTCCATATTTTTCAACCAAAAGTCTGAAAATTTCTCTTCTATCACCATTATGAAAGTATTTTCTGTACTTTTGTTCGGCACTCGAAT
>JAEOTH010000004.1 GCA_016839915.1 Promethearchaeota archaeon | reverse complement strand
GAATTTTGGGTACTTTCTGGCATCCTATTTATTTCATTTATGAATAAGCACCCCCCATCCATCATAGCTAAAGCTAATGGCCCATATTTATATGAATCTTCAACATATCCTTTCGCAATTACTAAAGGTGGCTCAAAGTATCCAACAAGGTTATGAGGAAGTAATTCTTCGCTACAATCGACCCGATAAAAATTTGAATCATAATATTCTGCAATTGCTTTAGCTAATCTAGTTTTACCTACACCCACTTCTCCTTCTATTAAAATATTCTTACTTACTGAATGTGCTAAAACAATTTGTTTTAATTCCTCAGTTCTACCAATTACTTTATATTTCTCTTGTATTTGTTTAACTGCGTTGGTTGTATCAACCATAAGTATAAGAATTAAACAAGTCTAAAATAATTTTAGATTGCATAAAAAAGCACGGATATAAGAGATGCGTAATTAGCTTTTAAAATCAACTTCTAATTTATTAAAAATTACCCTAGACATTATATAAAATCCTAACTTATTGATAGTTTATGGAAGAAAAAACATACAAAATAATTTACGTTATTGGAATTATCATCACTTTACTATTGATGTTGTTATTGCTTTTTACCGGAGATGTGTCTTTAAACTTTACATTTCTTATATTCTTCTGGGTTGTAAAATTTTTAGCTGGTTTTGGTTTATTATTGAGTATATCAAATGGTTTCTTATTACTTATGGATAAATTAAGCAGTAAATTGAAAAAACGAGGCACTATTGTTTTAATCGTATTAGAGATTATCATTCCCGCTCTTTTAATTGGTTATGCGATTTATAAAATTATCTCAAGTTATACTCAAGCTACGGCTGTCACCCAAACGGGATTATGGTTATGGTTTGATAATATTCTATATATTTATGGAATAATATCCCTATTGTTAAATCTTTACATTATCCCTTTAGCGAGTGAACAATTTCATAAAGCAGCTGAAATAAGTAAACTTTCTTTCTGGAAGAAAGGAGCAAAAAAAGTTGCCAGGAAAATAAAAAAAGAGTATTTTTCATTAAGAAAAGAATATGCAAAAGCCCAAGTTCAAGATCAAATGGCTGTAAAAGATATTTTAGATTTATGGCGTAATAAGTTTGCTGTTAATTTATTGTTGATTTTAGCAATTGGATCAGTTTTATTCATGCCTATAGGATTTATCTGTGTAATGTATTGGCTCCATTTATATGTTTTTTATAGATTGCAAATTAGATTATGGGAAAAAGCACTCCTGCTAATTGGAATGATATGGATTGGATTGATTGCTATAATTTTACCCTTCTTAAGCTTTCCATATGTAGAAGAAATTTGGAATACGATAGATCCCTATTTTTGGTCTGTAAATGTTCTATATTTAGTTGGAATTAGTTTAGCAGCATTCATCTTTATTAAAAAATTACTAAATTTACAGGGAATTACTATTAGCGGAGTAAAAATACAATTAAAGGATAAAAAAATTGAACGCCTTGAACAGGAAAAAGAAGAATTAAAGAAAAAATTGAACGAAAAAGAAGGTTCTAAATAATAACATTAAAATTCCTAAGATTACTTGAGAATAAAAATTCATTCAAAACTAACATATTTAAAAGTTTTTATTTCATTTTTACACATTATATTTCTAAAGAATCTACGAATAAAGTAGTCACTATATATCCAATACTATGAAATTATCATAATACTTCTTATTCTTCATTATTGATTAAATCTAGGATATTTCCTAATTCAGGTAATATTATATGCTGTAAAGCTAATCTTATAGCATTTGAAGAACTAGGAAGCAAGAAGATAATTTTTTTTCCCTTTTTACTTTTTAAAATGCCAGCAGTCGCCCTAAATAATATAGCAGAGGTTCCAATTTCATTCTAGGAAAGGTGTAGGAAAGGTGTCTAAAAAGTTCTCCGAATCCATCAATTTTCTTTTCTAAACGAGGTTCTATGGTCTCATATACGTTCTATGGTCTCATATACGATATTCTACTCTTCTTTATTGGCTATAGAGAGAATATGCCCTAATTCGGGAATTATTAAAAGTTGAAGAGCAAGTCTCACGGCATCTGGAGAACCTGGAAGTAAAAAGACGGCTTTACTCTTTTTTTTAGTCCTTAAAATACCTGCTGTTGCTCTGTATAACATAGCTGGAGTACCAATTTCATTATACGAGAGAGATCTGAAGAGTTCTCCAAAACCATTAATTTTTTTTTCTAACCGAGGTTCTATTGTTTCATATGTAATTTCTTTTCTTGATAATCCCATACCGCCGCTAAAGATTATTGAATCAATCTTATCATCTTTCATTAATTCTACTAAAACTTTATTGATATGTTCTTCTGATTCTGTTATTATTTCAGAAAAAATTAATGAAATTGATTGATTATCCTTCAATAATCTCTCCACTTTAGGAATTATTTTATCCGAAGGTTTTTTCTTCGCCTTCAGCTCACGAAATTGACTTGTATTTACTATGATTAAAGCCAAATTAATTTTTTCGGGAGTTATTTTTTTAGGGTCTTCGGAAATTTTTGATTTTTTTATCATTCTAATCAACTAATTTCTAATTTCACAAAAATTATTTAGAAGAAATTTTTCTAATCTAAGATAAAAATAGTCAATTTTCATTAATTAATTTTCAATAGACCATTTTTAATGAATTAATTATTAAAGTTTTCTCTCTTCCATAATTTTATTTTCTCGTTAGAATTCATTTGCTTCTATCCTCCTGAAACGGGTAATAAGAAGGCAATTGTATCTCTGTCATTTAAATTAATTAATGATGGATCTGTCTCATGGGTAGCTTGATTGTTAATTATAACTGAAATCAAATTATGCATCTTTTGATTTTTTTCATCCCACATTAAATTTCTCAATTTATATTTTTCAAATAATAAACTTAGTAATCCCGCTAAAGTGGACTTGGATAATTTAAACTTTTCTCTCTCTTTTCCCGTTATATTCTTAAATTCAGCGAAATAAAGAACTTCTACTTCCATTTTTTCATTACACTTCTAATAAGTATGAATAATGAGGCTCTCCAAGAAGCCATAAATTATTTAAAAATCTGCTCGAATTTTAATAATGAATGATGAATATGGAATGCTTCTTTAATACTTTTCCAAGTTAGTATAAATAAAGCCATCTAATAAAAATCAATAAAAATCCTAGAATAATCGTAGTTAAAAAGAAATAAAAGGAATATAAATTCCATTTGTAATGCCATGTTCTTTTTTCAAAATCTCTTTTTTTTGATTTTTTGAAGCCTGTAATAGCACCAGGTATTATAAGAATAATGGATATTAAAGCTGTAATGCCATGAATTGTATAAAAAATAGCTCCTCTGTTCAATATTGTGGAGATAACCCAATAGAAGAAAGTACTTAGAGCTGTGAGAAAATATCCAATTCCAATTGCAATATGGAATTTCTTATTTACAAACTTAGGAAGATCATGAAAGAATTCAGTAACTGGAGACCTTTTTAATCCTGACATTAACGCAATCCCCCCCAAGAGAAAAGAAATCGCCAATAATCCAGCATGGTAAATCCAATCAGTGACAGCTGTACGATAGGCATTATCACTCCACCCACGACTCTCCCAAAAACCTATATAATTATAATCTACAATCTCCATTCTAACAACCCATTTCACCCACTTATATCCTAGGTGGTTTGGAGCAACTACTCTAACTGGAAATCCTTGATCAACTGGAAGAGGTTCACCATTCATTTCATATGCTAATAGAACATTTTCTATACTTACTTCTTCAATAGTTAGTGAGGAGGAATAATCATCTGCTGCATAAAAAACAACATCCACAGCCCCTATTTGTACTTGTGCTAAATCTAGTAAATCTTTAATTGGAATACCCTTCCATCTGGCAGTACCAGATGGTCCATCAACACATTGTAGTGTTGCAATAACTTCTTTTGAAGGTAAGGAAGTAAAGTTGGAATAAGTAAAAATTAAAGTGTTATTAACATGTCCATATATCGTTAAACTCCATGTATTGACAGGAATAGATGGAGATTCCCCCTTGGACACTACAAAAAACTCATCATTAGGAGTAATAATGTTTCTGCTCAAAACGACACCCATCAATCCAAATAAGGGAAGACATAATAAAATTAAAATTCCAATGTATTTTAAATACATCTTTCTCTTTCTATCCATAAGAATTACTTCGAATCTAAAGTTTTTAATATATTATAAGAATAATAACAGAGATTGATACTATTTTTTATTATATCAACTAGGTTTTCCTAATTTTAAAAGTTCCTTGCTATAAATTATAAGACTTCAATTATAATAATTGAATTAAACCTCCTTAGTATCTATCCTAGTTATCTTAGAAAATTGTTAAAAATAAATGATATAAGGAAGGTAATGCAGGGATCGGTAGTGATTGAAGTAAATACAATATAAAAAAAGAAAAAGTAAATATGCAGAAAAAGATAAATATGCCATCGATTAGTCTAAATTTTATAATTTTCAAATAAGTTCTTTTTTTATAAATACCAAAACAACGATTTTCCATTGAAATTGAAGTTATATGCCCCTTTCTTAGGATTGAAATTAAAGTTGCAACTAATCTTTCAAAAATCAGTTTATAGGCTTTTTTAATTGAGTTTGCCTTTTCAAGTCCAAATCCTCTTGCTCTTTGAGCTAAAGCTATTGTTTTAGCTTCTTGTT
>JAEOTH010000049.1 GCA_016839915.1 Promethearchaeota archaeon | reverse complement strand
CTACCTACTACTTATTAAATATTAAATATTATTATATTGTCTTGATTTGTAACAAAATGAAGATTAATATCTAAAATCTCGAACTTGCGCAGGAGCTGCTTCAGTGACCACCACTTTACTAGCCGCAGGACCTTTATCACCTTGAGTGATCTCAAATTCTACTTTATCATTTTCATTTAGTGAGGCATATTCATCACTTTTCTTAACAATGGCGCTGTGATGAACGAATATATCTCCTTCTTCTTCAGTTGCTATAAATCCATAACCTTTACGGTTATTAAACCATTTAACTGTACCTTCGGTCAATTTAAAAACCAATTTTTACATAAATTAAATTTTTTTATCAGTTCGTATTGAACTGTTGAAGAAAATGAATGATGCTGTAAATACTTTATTTTTTTCCAATGATTATGATTTCGTACAAAAAACTTTTACTTTAATGTAATTCGTAAAAGATCTTTAGCTATTATAGTATTAGGGAATATTTCTTTAGCTTCTTCTAATAATATTAAGGCATTATCTTGATATCGTGATGAAATATGAGTAAGAATCAATTGTTTTGCATTCATTTTTTTTGCTTCATTTGCTGCATCAATTGAGGTAGAATGTTTTTTTTCTGCTGCTAAATCTGCTAGAGCATTAGAAAATGTTGCCTCATGTATTAAAATATCAGAATCTTTACCTAAATTTACCAGAGAATCACTAGGTTTTAAATCTCCGGAGTAGGTTATTTTTCTCCCAGATTTTTTTGGCCCTATAATTCCCTCCTTAACTGGATCAATCATTTTTCCATTAAATTCAATAATTTGTCCTTCTTGTAAATTTTTCCAGAGGTTACTCTCAGGGATGCCTAGATTTCTAGCACGTTCAGGATTGAATTTTCCATACCGTGGTTTTTCAATGAAAGCATATGCAAAAGTAATAACAGAATGCTCTACTAAAGCATATCTTATTGAAAAATATTTAGCTTCATATATAGTATCATTTCTCATTTTGATTGTTTTCTTTGGTATTTCAGAATCCAAGCCTTCAAACTCAATTAATTCTTGGTTATAATGGTCTATTTCTATAATCTTAATGGGATATTTAGCTTTCAAACCAAGAATTTTTCTATGAACATATAAATAGAGAAACAGGTTTCGAGGTCCAAAGATCATCATTGGAGCAGTTCTATCATTTAGGCTAAGTCGAAATAGAAATCCTGGAAGTCCTATAATATGATCTCCATGAAAATGAGAGATAAATATTTTCATTGGTTTATTAAATTTTAATCCTGCTTCAGCGAATTTGCGTTGGAAATCTTCTCCACAGTCAAAAAGTAAAATTTGATTTTTATACCTTAAAGCAACACTTGAAAGATTACGTTCTTTAATAGGAATTGCAGCTGCACTACCTAAAATAATGAGTTCCATTTTAATAAGTCTAAATCTTTTTTCGTAGCTGAGAAATCTCCAATCTTTGTTCAGAATTCAATTTTTGTAGGTTTTCAACTTTATTTTTGAGCTCTCTTACTCTTAGAGCGATGTTAGGATCTTCTCTTACAGGTTGAACCTGTGTTTGAATATTCAGACTATCCAATTGCCGTTGAATATCATTAAGTTTTTGATCCTTTATTTTTACTTGATTTTCTAATTGTCGATATTTATTTTTTATTTGTACAGCTTCATTTTTGATTGTTTCAATTTCTGCATCTTTTGTTTCTAGGTTTTTTTGAAGAAAGATAGCCATCTCTCTCTGCATTTTTAATTTACCTTCTAACTCTTTTTGCTCTTTTTGAGGTTCAGTAGCAGTACTAGGTTTTTCTTTAATTTGGTCTTGAAGTTCTTTTATCCTTATTCTTGCTCTGTTTAATTTATTTTGGAGATCTTCTTTTAAGGTTTCAATCATCTCACTGGAAGTAGCCTCATCCTGCTCAAAATTAGCAGCAATTTCGGCTTTTTGTAGAGCAATATTTTTTTTAGTTATTTCCTTAATCTCATGATCCCTTCCTTTTAGCAAACCTTTTAATTCATCGATCTCTTTTTTATATGTTTCGATTTTAGATACTTCTTTTGCGTGTTTTTTACTTTTTTTATCTGATTTATCAATTTTTTGCTTTAATTCTGATACTTGTCTTTTAGCTTTAGTCAACTGTTGTTGAAGATCTTCTATTAGATTTTTGTTTAATAAATTATGACTTTTATCATCAGATCTTGCAGCAAAATCCTTTAATTTTGTATTTAAATCTGTAATATCTGATTTTAGACTTTCAATCTCTTCTTCTTTTTGTTTCAGTTGATCATTAAAATCCTCACTGCTAGTATTTTGAAACTTTAATCTATTAATCTCAGAGCGTTGTTTATTCACTGTGTCTTGGAGTTCTTTTACTAGCATATTAAGTGGGGATTTACTTCTTAAATCTTCAACTCTAATAACCGAAGTTTCACTCTCTCTAGATTTCATTCTTTCTACTTCTTGTTGAAGTTGAACTTTCTCTTTTCTTAAAAATCCCATATTATTTTTTAAATCTCTAATTTTCCTATTTTTCTCATCGAGTTCAATAGCCAATTTTGAATCTACTGCTTGCTTCTTTTTACTTTTCTTTTTATCGTCTTCATCTGGGATAAGAGCATCTAATCTCATAACAGTGTCTTCAAGTTCTTCAATCTTATCAAGCAGATTATGGATCTCCCTATCTTTTTTCTCAAGTTCTGTCTCTAACATTCTGATTCGGGCTTTTAACGCATCTTCAGACATAAGGAAGAATCACCTATATTAGAATAATACAATTTCAGAAATTAAAATTTATCTTATTCCTGTCTTATCCATCCTATCTTATTACGCAAATAAAAATATTTAGTAAATACTAAAATCCTTTATAGAAAAATTATTAACTTTTTTAATTATAGGAAACAGGCTTAAATAATTAAAAATCATAAATAAAATACACAATATCAGGAAAAAGATAAATGGGACGTATATAGGAGGTAAATAGACTTGTTTAAATAAAAATAAAGAATTTATTATCATTCCGAACGCTAAACTTAAAAGTAAAGAGGGAATCTGTATAAAAACTGTTTCTATAAAAAGCATCCGCTTCACTGATTTAGATTTTGAGCCAATAGCACGCATAATTAAAAAATCTTGCGCTTTCTCCATTAAACCTGATTTTTGATAATTATATAGTGATAGTATTGCACAGAATGAGATTACAATGATTAATATTATTGGATATATAGCAAGATTTCCAACAAAATTTATGTTTTCTTGGAATATTTGATCTAGTTTAAAAAAAGTGAACCTTTCTCCAATTGTCTGAGTGATATTTTCAAGATTGTTTTTAATTCCTTCATAGGCTCCATCATTTATCTTTATCAATATTATATTAACTTCATCATTTATAAGATTCAATACATTCCTTGATTCATTAATGCTTATATATCCCGCCCATCCAGAATAAAAACTATCAATAACCACACCAGAAATGCGAAAAGTCTTGCTTAGATCCTTAAGTTCTAAGCCTTGATCTAAAGCATATTCAAAAAAATTGTGAGCTAAACCATCTCCTACGGTCATGTTAAGATACGCATCATCCTCAGTAAAAAATCTTCCCTCAATCTCGAAATTTTGAATCAAGTGTTGATGATTTATACCGATTATAGGAAAATTACCTTCCCGATCTTTACCCACAGTGATATATTTGTCATCTTCAGTAATATGTGTTCCTGAAAGTTCTTTAACATCATAAAAGTTTATTATCCGCTCATCTATTTCTTCAATTTCCTCAATGTCATTTAAAGCAATTACATCACTTAGATTAAAAAAATATTGTGGATTAGTAAAATTTATACTAGTATCATCAATTAACAGATTTGGATCAGAAAACATCTTATACATTAGAGAATAGTTATAGACAACATCTTCATGACCTAGTACTACAATATTTTCATTCTGAGATTTGTTTATCCACTCTTGAGAGGATATGTTTAAAACAATTGTTCCTAACCCTAATGTAAAAATTAATAACCCTATAATAGAGAATAAAACTAAATATCTCTGAAATTCACCTTTTTTTCTTATTGTATTAACAACCGCCATTTTGATATTAAATCCTATTGAAGTCAACCATTTTGGTATAAATTTTAACTTCTTCCCTGCATTATAATTGTAAGGAATATCTTTTGAGAAAGTATTGATTATATGTTGTTTTCCTATTTTTCGTAATGTATAACCAGATATGAAAAAAATTCCTATTATACAGGAAAAAAACATAATAGGAGTATACAATAAATCAATTTGCATAAATATAGGGAATCTTAAAAAAATCATAATAAAAGCAAATAATCCAAATAAAAGTAATCCCATTACTAACCCTAATAAGAACCCGATAAAAAATAAAATGTAAGCTTCAAGCAAATAAAAACTATATAATTTCTGGGGAAGTGTTCCTAAAGTTTTCATGATGGCAATGTCTTTTTTTTTAGAAATAATTAATGTAGTTGTAACAGCGACCACTATTCCAATAGTTAAGAAAATTAATAAGATTTGAATTAGATTGTTAAATTGTTTGTAGATTACATTAATACCACCGGAGAAATAATAGATATTAGCAAATGTAGGTTGTATAAATATATTTAGACCTAAAGATGATGTGAAATATATTAAAAACTCTGTAATAGCTACAATTATAGTAATAATTAATAAGAGTGGATAATTTGAATCTCTTTTCCTATATAAATCTTTCAGTGCAAAATCAAGGGAAGTCATATTGTATTTTAATTCCTATTCTTCAAATTCCTTTATAATTTCTTCTTCTATAATTTTACCATCATCAAAGGAAATAATTCTATCTGCTAATTCTATCAAATAATCATCGTGAGTTGCGATTATGATCGTCCTAACGTTATCTTTTAAGTCTTTAAAAAGATCCCTAATAAATTGGCTAGTTTTTTTATCCAAATTTGCCGTTGGTTCATCAGCAATAATCATTGGAGGATCATTTGATAGCGCTCTTGCTATTGCAACTCTCTGTTGTTCTCCCGCAGAAAGTTGAAATGGTAGATGTTCTCTCCGATCACCAAGTCCCATTATTGTCAATAATTCCATTGCACGCTTTCTTTGCTCTTTAAATAGAACACCTGAAAGGTTCATTGGAAACATAATATTCTCCTCAGCTGTAAGTGTGCTAATTAGATTATAATTTTGAAACACAAAACCTGAATTTAATAACCTCCACGTAGCTAATGATTCTTCTTCCATATCTGAAATTTTAACACCAAAATTATATATTTCTCCACTATTTGGGGAATCCAATCCACCTAGAAGATTTAGTAATGAAGTTTTACCAGCACCACTGGGACCTTTAATAACTAAAAATTCTCCATTATATATTGTTAAAGATACATTATCTACTGCTCTAACAATAAAATCTCCAATTTCATAATCTTTAACTAAATTATTACTAAAAATTGCATTTTTTTGTGCTATTTGTTTTATGAAATTGTTTTGACTCCCGGTTGTATGGTCTTCATTTGAATTCTCCGTATTTTGATTCTCTGAAGAATTTAATTTTTCTGACACGATGATAATAATTATTATTAATATATATTTTTAGCGACGCTGTTAACTATTAATTGAAATATTCTAAAATCCTCTTATCAATAATGGTGAATTCTAAAAGATATGAAAATCAAAAACTTATGTAAACCAACAAAAAATTATAAAAATTAAGTATGATTCTTCACAAAGTAGTCTACTTTTCCTAATTGTATCAATAAACATGAATTTAATTAAATATAGTGTAAAAAGGATTTTAATCTCAATTCCAGTGTTATTCGGAGTTATTATTATTATTTTTGTTCTATCCCGTTTAATCCCTGGAGATCCTGTAGTAACATATCTCAATTCTATAGGAATATATCCCGATGCGGAAAATTATGATCAACTTTACAATCAAATAGAACAGCAACTATGGTTGAATCGCCCAATCTTTGTGCAATTTATTAAATATATAATGGATTTATTTTCAGGAAATTGGGGTTATTCTGTTTCTACTAATGTAGGAGAAGATGTTTGGACTCTTATAATGCAAAGATTGCCTAGAACTGTAGATATTGCTTTATTTTCAATAATAATTTCAATTTTTATTGGAGTTAAATTAGGTGTAATTTCGGCTAGTCACAGAAATAAATCTAGTGACACTGTATTGAGAGGATTAGCCCTCATAGGTGTTTCCATACCTGTATTTTTTCTTGGAAATCTCTTACAGTTTTTTCTTAGCTTGCAATTAGGTTGGTTTCCTGCTACAGGTTTCAAAGATAGAGGTTTTCCCGATCCTGAATTTATCACTGGTTTTAGAATAATAGATACTTTATTTTCTGGTGAATATTATCTTCTAGGTGATTATTTGTATCACTTAATATTACCAGTATTTTGTTTATCATTTGTTAGTTTAGGAACTATTACAAGACAAAGTCGTTCTAGCATGTTAGAAGTATTGGAACAAGATTATGTTAGAACTGCTAGAGCAAAAGGAGTTGATGAAAAGGATGTTTATCGTCAACATGCTTTAAAAAATTCACTACTTCCTACAACTACAATAATTGGTTTAAATTTAGCCAGTATTTTATCAGGCGCTGTTCTTACGGAGGTAACCTTTGATATAAATGGAATTGGTAAGTTATTGATCGATTCTATCTTAGCTTATGATTTTTGGGTTATAAATGCACTAATTTTCGTAATTACTGTCATATATCTATCTATTTCCTTAGCAATTGATATAGGTTTTTCTATTTTAGATCCAAGAATTCGATATTAACTATTCCTTATGATAATTACTAAAATATTTAGAAAAATTAACAGCTTTCGAGTTTACAATATTTATTCTAGTGATATTTTTAAAATTGCTCAAAATATCATTATATACGTGGTAATTTTTAGAAAACTATAATTGATTTAAAAAATTTAAAGAAATGATTTAAAAGCAAATTAACTTCAAGAGCTTTTGTGAATTTATGAGTTTGATTAGATATATCATTAAAAGATTAATTACAATGATACCGGTGCTAGCTGGGATCTTAATTCTTACTTTTTTTCTTTCAAGGTTAATGCCGGGGGATCCAGTATTAGCATTTCTTCGTGGTAATACTGATCCTGAAACATATTATTATTATTATCGTCAACTTTGGCTTGATCGACCAATAATTATACAATTTTTTAGATATGTTATGGATATTTTTAGTGGAAATTGGGGTTATTCAGTTTCTATATCCATGGGAATGGATGTTTGGTCTCTTATTATGTTGCGATTACCTAGAACAATTGATATTGCTGTTTTTTCTATCATAATTGCCAGTTTTTTAGGAATAAAAGTGGGAGTAATTTCTGCTAAGCACAGAAATAAACCGAAAGATACTATTTTAAGAGGTGTGGCTTTACTGGGAGTTTCTATACCAGTTTTCTATCTTGCGATACTACTTCAATATTCAGTAGCTTATGTACTCCCAATATTTCCTGCATCTGGATTCAAAAGTTATGCTTTCAAAGATCCTGAATTTATAACCGGTTTTAGAATAATTGATGCTTTACTTTCAGGAGAGTTTTATCTAATTTTTGACTACCTTCATCATTTAATATTACCAGTATTTTGTTTGTCGTTTATAACTCTTGCCACGATTACTCGCCATACACGTTCAAGCATGTTAGAAGTTTTAGAGCAAGATTACATTAGAACAGCTAGAGCAAAAGGATGTAAGGAGAAGGAGGTAATAAATTCCCATGCTCTAAGAAATTCATTAATTCCCACTACAACAGTAATAGGCTTAAATTTCGCTAGTTTAATAGGGGGTTCAATAATCTCTGAGTACGTTTTTGACTTAAAAGGAATAGGACAACTTTTAATTAGTGCTATTATCCAAGCTGACTACTGGGTTATAAATGCTTTAGTATTTTTCATAGCAATTATGTTTGTATTGATAAATCTAATAGTGGATATATCATTTGGTTTTTTTGATCCGCGGATTAGATATTAGTATTCTTAAAAATCTTTTCTTTTCTTGAAAAAGAAGATTATGAATTATTGATTAAAATTGAAGTAAATTTAAATATTAAAGTATCATATTAATATTTTAGAGGGAAGATTGAGAAAATCAAATAATATCCCCTATATACTAGTGATCTCCACTAACGTGAGGAAATTTCCTAATTAAAATGGTAACTAAATTTTGTAAAATCTTAGACTTTTAAGATTTTATTTTTTCTCATCATCCCTCGTTCTTCTTTTTTAGATTTTTACCGTTTAATTGATTTGCGTTCAAATTTATTAAAAGAAGATTTAAAGGGTAATTTTAATTTATTTTATTAAGAATTCTGTTTAATTTTCGTAAAGAAAGGAGATTTTTGTGGATTTTAAAAAATTGACTGAATTAGTAATTGAATTAGAAGTAGATGAGATTGCCGATGCCGTGAAGCAAGCCTTGGACGAAGGTAAAGATGCTTTTGATATTTTAAATTCTTTAACAAAAGGTATGGATGAGGTTGGTCGTCGATATGAAGAAAAAGAATATTATCTAACGGAACTTGTTCTTGCTGGAGAAACAATGAAAGAAGCTTTTAGTATTTTGAAGCCTGTATTAGCCGTTTCAGATAAATCAGAAGAAAAAGTGAAAATAATTCTAGCTACAGTTAAGGGAGATAATCATGATATAGGAAAAAATATATTAGGCTCTCTTCTTTTAGGTTCTGGCTTTGAGCTTTATGATTTAGGGATGGATGTTGATGAGAATGCTATCATTGAAAAAGTTAAAGAAACTGGGGCTACAATTATTGCTTTAAGTACTTTATTAACAATGACTGTAGAACATATAAAGATTGTTCATGAATCTTTAGTAGCCGAAGGTCTTCGTAATAAGGTTAAAATAATTGTCGGAGGTGCCCCTTTAAATATGGAACTAGCAAAAAGACTTGGAGCTGACGATTTTGCAGATGATGCTGTTGATGGTGTAAAACATATTAAACGACTAGCTGGAATGCTATAAACTTTTTTTCTAAAAAATCTTTTTTGTTTTCTGATTTATAAAATATAACCCTCTTTTTTTATTGATTTTATACAATTTTTCTTAATTAGAGTAAAATTTATTAAATTATAATGAGAAGATTTATACTCTTTTTAAATCGTTTATATCTCAAGGAATATTTTATAATAGAATCCTAATAAGGAGGTTTTTAAATTGAGTCAAGATGAAAAAGAAGGAGTTGTCATTGAGGAAGAATTAGACACACGCGGTTTATATTGTCCAGAACCTTTGTTCGAAGTGAGAAATTTAAGTGAAACTCTTAGTGAAGGACAATGTTTTAAAGTAATTGCTGATGATCCTGCTGCTGAAGAAGATCTAAAAAGATGGGCAAAAAGAACCGATACTCAAGTGGTAGAATTTAATAAAGATGGTGATGATTTAATTTTTGTATTTAAGAAATTGAAATAAGAAAATGAGGTGCAGAAGATGAGTGTTTATTTAGATTACCAAGCAGCTAAACCAGTAGATCCTCGTGTACTTGAGAGTATGAAGCCATATTTCACTAAGGATTTTGGAAATCCCTCATCATTGCATAATTATGGATTTAATGCTACAAATTCTTTAGAAGATGCTCGGCTTAAAATTGCTGAATTTATTAATGCTCCTAGTCCAGAGAACATTATTTTTACTTCTGGAGCTACCGAATCAAATAATTTAGGAATAATTGGTGCTGCTCTTCGAAATCGAAGAAAAGGAAATCACATTATTATCTCAGAGATTGAGCATATTTCGATATTAAATATTGGAAAATATTTAGAGAGAGAAGGATATAGAGTGAGTAGAGTTCCCGTGGATAGATTTGGAATCATTAACCTCGATAAATTAGAGCGACTCATAACTGATGAGACAATTTTAATCTCGATTTCTACGGCTAGTAATGAAATTGGGTCACTTCAGCCTGTAGAAGAAATTGCGGAACTTACTCAAAAGAAGAATATCTGGTTTCATTCTGATGCTATAGCAAGTGAAAGCACCATCCCTATTGATGTACAAAAAGTTCCTTTTGATTTATTGACTTTATCTTCGAACGACATCTATGGTCCTAGGGGTGTAGGAGCTTTATACCTTAAAAAAGGGATAAGAGTGAATCCTGTACTTATTGGAGGGGGTCAAGAGAATGGGATAAGGTCTGGATCTGAGAATATGCCTGGAATAATCGGATTTGCCAAAGCAGCTGAAATAATGAAGGCAGAAATAAATGAAGAAGCTGCTAGATTAAAGATTCTCAGGGATAAGTTAATTAGGGAAGTTTTAAAAATACCTAAATCATATTTAAATGGGCATCCTGAGAAAAGGACGCCACATAATGCTAATTTCCGGTTTGATTATATTGAAGGTGAATCATTACTTCTCTCCTTAAAGGATGAGAAAGTGGAGGTCGCAACAGGTTCTGCTTGTTCTTCAAAGACTCTTGAACCATCACATACACTTATCTCGTGTGGCTTATTGCATGAGGAAGCTCATGGGAGTCTATTATTAACTTTAGGGAGATTTACAGAAGAAAAAGATATTGATAACATTATAGAAGTATTACCCGGAATAGTAAGAAGGCTAAGAATTTTATCACCACTTACGCCTTCAGATTTATTAAAAAAATTAAAAGAGGAGGAAAATTAAATGAGTGTACATAAATATAGTGACAAAGTTATGGACCATTTTCGGAATCCACGAAATGTTGGGACAATTGAGAATCCTGATGGATATGGAAAGGTTGGAAATCCGGTATGCGGAGATTTAATGGAAATATTCATAAAAGTAGGAAAAAATGACGAAGGAGAAGAGATCATAGAGGATATTAAATTCAAAACATTTGGTTGTGGGTCTGCAGTATCGACTTCATCAATGGTAACTGAGATGGCTAAAGGAATGACACTTGATGATGCATATGATATTACTAGAAGCGATGTAGCGGAGGAATTAGACGGTTTACCTCCTATCAAAATGCATTGTTCAAATCTAGCTGCAGATGCTCTAAAAGCTGCTATAAATAATTACCGTGAGGGTACAAAGCCAGAAGTGGAGGTGGTTACTTCATGTCAATTGGAAGTACGAGTAATTCTAGGAGTTGATGAATTTAAGGGGAAAGGAGTCTATTTAGAAGTACCTGATCTTGAGGAACTAAGAGAGAAGAGAACATTGATTATTGATACGGGGGATAATTCCTTAGAGTTAGCACTCAAATTAACTGAATATACGGGGAGAGTCATAGTAGTAACAACTGCAAAAGAAATTCCAGGAACTGTGGAAATCGCGAAAAAATTGAAGCAATCTGATGTAAAATTATTGCACCAATCAGAGCTAAATGAGATCAAAGGAGAGCTGGATGAGGTAGAAAAAGTTGTAATACATGATTTCGACGAAGATGAAAATTACGAACTATTCGTGGATGCTGTAATAATTTTGGATTATAGAGGTTAATTTTTTTTTTATTTTTTCATTGAATCAAAAAGATAATCAGTTATATATTTACTTTCTATATCGATTTGATTCTTATAGTTGACATACCTAAAATTAAATACACATAAAGGACAAGAGGTAACAATTTCTTTAGTTACAACCTTGTTGAATAATTCTTTACCTATTTTAATACAAATAGTACTATCAACACCTCTAATTCCGGAACCTGCTCCACAACAAGGACATTCTTCCGGGTTTTTGGATAATTCTTTGACTTCTAAGCCACATTTATTTAAAAGTTCTCGAGGTTCAGAGTATAGAGGCCCACTTCTATATTTTCTCCCAACTCGACAAGAGTCATGGTATGTAATTAGTTTATTCAATGGTTTTAATGTGATTTTATTACTTTTTTCCATCTCATAAATCACCTCAATTATGTGTCTCACATTTAGATTGAAATCCTTAAAATATTTTCTGTATACTTTGTCAAAGGCATATAGACAACCTCCACATGTAACTATCAAATTCTTTATTCCTATCTTTTTAAAGAGTTCAATGTTTTCTTGAAACATTTTTTTTGCAAGATTAAGATTTCCAGCGGAATATACATATTCCCCACAACATGGTTCCTTTTCTAAAATTTTAAAATCATAACCAGCAAGTTTTAAGATTTTATAGGGAGCAAGAGCACTCTCCGTTACACGAAATGAAGACATGCATCCTAAATATAGCAGAGTATTTGAGTCTGTTTTTTCAAATAATTCTTTTGCTTTATAACTTTCAGGCAGCCAATTTAATCTATCTTCTGGGTTTCCACCAACAGAATTGTCTTTTTCAGTAATCCCTCTTATGATTTTATTGTGTATTTCTAATGGTGCTTTATTTTCATCTACAAGCTTAACTTTTGATGAATGAACAATCTCTGATATTTGAATTTCTTGTTGACAAGTTAAATCACATAATCCACATAATGTACAAGTATAGAGCCCTATACGCTCTTCTTCTGTAATGTGATTATCAGAAAAAACTTTTTCAGCTATTTTTAATCTTCCATTAGGTGATTTTAACTCATCGTGAGTAACCTTGTAAGTATCGCATACTTCCATACAATCCTTACAGTCTATACATGAATTTATTTCGGTTAATAATTTATTAACATCCATTCCAACATCATTTCTCATAATATTAGATTATATACTAATTTTTCTAACTTATAATAACCAAATTTAAATTAATCGCTTTATAAAAGAAGTTAAAGAGATTGTAAACAGATAAAGAAAATGGTTATTTTTATGAAAAAGGTAGTAATAGTTGGTGGTGTTGCAGGGGGTGCTTCTGCTGCTGCTAGACTAAGACGATTAAGAGAAGACTTCGAGATAATTATGTTGGATCGAGGCCCATATGTATCATTTGCTAATTGCGGATTACCTTACTATGTAGGAAATATAATAAAAGATCGTGAATCTTTAGAATTAGTAACACCGGAAAGATTCTTCGAAAGATTTAATATTGATGTTCGGGTTAATAATGAAGTAATTTCAATTAATAAAGACAAAAAAACTGTAAAAGTAAAAGATTTAAAGCAATTAAATGAATACACCCTTGATTATGACTATTTAATCCTAGCAACTGGCTCAAAACCAATAGTTCCTCCATTTTTTGGGCTCGATAACGTTCCTTATTTTACAGTATGGACAATTCCAGATGCTATTAAAATTCGAGAGTATGTTGAAAAGTCCCAAATAAAAAATGCAGTTATTGTCGGAGGAGGATTTATTGGATTAGAAATGGCAGAAAATTTAGCTCAAAAAGGAGTGAAAGTTAAAATCGTTGAAATGCTAAATCAAGTTATGCCTCCAATTGATAAGGAAATTGCGCAATTTATTCACCAAGAACTCATTTTAAATGGAGTTTGTCTAGTTTTAGAAGACCCTGTTGATTCATTTGGAAGAACTGATAAAAATCAACCTTATGTCAAAACCAAAAGTGGACGTATGATAGAAACAGATTTAATTATTTTATCTATAGGTATTAGACCTGAAAGTTCATTAGCTAAAGATATTGATTTGGAATTAACAGAAAGGGGTTACGTAGTTGTTGACAAAAAAATGCAAACATCTGATCCCAATATTTATGCTGTTGGTGATATTGTTCAAATTCAGCATTTTCAAACAAAGAATCCAATCACAATGGCTCTAGCAGGTCCTGCAAATAAACAGGGTAGAATTGCGGCAGATAATATTGCTGGAAGAAATTCAGAATATAATGGAGTCTTAGGAGCATCTGTTGTTAAGATTTTTGATGTTACAGTCGCTTCTGTAGGATTAACAGAAAAACAATTGAAAACTCTAAATATAGATTATGATAAAATTTATATACATCCCAATAATCATGCGGGGTATTATCCTGGAGCAATACCAATAACAATGAAATTAATCTTTGAAGTTCCAAGTGGTAAAATCCTTGGAGCGCAAGCAATTGGAGGTCCAGGTACAGAGAAAAGAATTGATGTAATTTCAGCCGTAATAAAATTTAATGGTACTGTTTTTGATTTGGAAGAATTAGAATTAACATATGCTCCTCCTTATGGATCTGCAAAAGATCCTGTAAATATGGCTGGATTCGTTGCTGCTAATTATCTTAGAGAAGATATGCCTATTTGGCATTGGCATGATTTTAATAAGATTAAAAATAACGGGAATTTTTTATTAGATGTCAGAACTAAAGAAGAATTTGCTGCGAGAACCATTGATGGTTCAATAAACATACCAATTGAGGAATTAAGAAAACGATTAGACGAAATTCCTAATAATCAATCAATCTATGTTTACTGTGAGGTTGGATATAGAAGTTATTTGGCATTAAGAATTCTGCTCCAAAGTGGCTACAACGAAGTGTACGAATTAACTGGAGGTTTTAAAATTTTTGAAATGGCAAATGCTACTACAGAAGAAATCATGGCTGCGTGTGGAGGATCCGAAAATGTTATCGAAGAGTTTGTCCATGAAAAAGCTACTGAAAGTGAAGATTATGTAATAGTTGATGCTTGTGGGCTTTCATGCCCGGGACCTTTGAATTCATTAATAAAAGGACTTGAAATATTGCCGGAAAATAAGAAATTAAAAGTATATGCTACAGATCCAGGATTTAAATCCAGTGTTGAGGCATATTCTAAGTTGAATGAAGCTGTAAATTTATTATCTCTTGGAAAAGAAAAAGGGATGTTAGTTGCTACTTTAGAAAAAGTACAACCTATTGAAATAATAACACCTGTTAAAAGGAAAACTAGAAAAGAATTAAGAGCTCCTGACGCCCCCCCGGTTTCAGCTATCAGTGCTGATGAACTTTTTGAACGAATTGGAACAGAAAACGAACCAGCTCTTATGATTGATGTTCGATCACCTCAAGAATATCATAATCCTCATGGTCATATCAAAAATACTAGATTAATTCCTCTAGGAGAGCTGTTAAATAATCCAGATGTTATTGCAGATTATAAGGATGAAGAAATTATCT
>JAEOTH010000215.1 GCA_016839915.1 Promethearchaeota archaeon | reverse complement strand
GAGTTTCTAAGACAAAATGTAGCACCCTATAAAATCCCAAAATTCATAGAATATCGAAAAGAATTGCCAGAGTCACTTGTGGGTAAAGTTTTAAGAAAGGATTTAAAAGATGTTGAAGCTAAGAGACGGGGAGAAGAAGTATAAAAATAGTTTTAAACTTTTTTTAAGAAAGATTTCTTTCTTTCCATTTTTTCATAAAATCTTTAAATCTATTATCAGATATTCCAAGAGTATTAATATCATCTTTTTGTATAATCTGTTCTTTTTCAGATTTACTTTTAAATGATAATTCCCAATCATAATAACTTACTGCTTTTGACATAGTTTAATACTCATATTTTTTTAAGATAAATGAATACAGAGTATCAGTTTTCTAATAACCAAAAAAATAATACAAATTTGTCTATTTAGATTTAATCTTTATATACTAGAATTCGTACCAAAAGAACAAAAAAGTCATTCTAACAAAGATATTTAAGTGAAAACTTTCATGTTTTGTTTAGAAGGGATATATCCGACAAAAATAAGCGGACTATTTGCTTATGATGGAATATACTCGTTTCGGTTATTGAATCCCAAGGAGGAATATTTAATGGGCATGATAAAAAACATCATGAAATCTATATTAGTGATCCACGAAAAGCAAAACCTGAAAATATGAAAACTGTCATAAGACAACCCTATAGTTAATCTTTTTCTTCTTTTTTTTATTTTTTTTTTAACCAGATTACATCATAATCTTTAAATTTGAAGTCTCAAGTAATTTTAATTAACTATAAACTTTGAGATTAAGAAAATGAGTAAAGAAGAAAAAACTAAAGTTAATGTAAGAGACTGGATTGTTCTGAGTACCGTCATGATTGGAGCAGTTTTAACGATCCTTGCTTTGATTTGGCAAATTCCACCTCCCTTTTCAAATGGTATAGTTACTTCTACCTTTTTATTAATGATATCATTCATTTTTTTTGTTAATTCTGTAACTGCCAATTCTAAAGCTCAATTTGAAGCTAATCTAGGAAATGTTTCAGAAGAACGCATTAGACGATTTGTGAAGTTTGCAGAATATTCATTTGGACTCGGATTTACATTAGTCATTACAGGATTTACAATTCTTGGTTATGGTTACTTATTAAACTATACTAGTCACGAATTAATAGCCTTAATACTCCCAATTACTTTTCTAATTATTACTTGGGCAATTATTTTCATCTATAATATAATAAATTATTCTGGTAAACCACTCGGAGTTATTAGAAGCCTAAAACGTAATCTATGGATACTATTAGAACTAGTTTGTTTAGTGCTAATTATACTCGACTTTTTTGGGTTAATCTTTATTCCTTAAAACTTTTTTTTTTATAATTAAATGAAGCATGATAGATCTTTTTGAAGAGATTTCTTATTATAATCTGAAGTGAGTAATTCTTCAAGTTCAGGAAATTCAAAAGGAAGAATATTTTCAAAAGCTCTTTTCAGCAGCTCAACATATTTTTTTCTGTCGTATTCATGCTTCTTTTCATCATATAAATCTGAAAGGATCACCTTTTTCTCAGGAAAATCAGGATCAGCATCAGCATTAAGAATAATATATCTTACATTCTTGCCAGCAGAAGCAATGACTCCAGACCGTTCCAACTGCCTTGCTGCAACGGCTTGGAAGCTGTTAACTTTATATTGATTCGGTTTACGTGATATTCTTTGACGAATAGTAAGATCATCTCTTGATAGTTTTCCTGAATAGGTTCTTTCAACATATTCAAAGAGTTTTTCCTTCGCTTTTGGAATCCTAGCAATAAACTCTTCAACAGTTTTTGCACCTTGAAATATATCAATAAAAGCATATTGAGCATCTTTCACAATTTTCGGGATGTCCCGACGCCTTACTTCAATCCCTCTCACTTTTAACTCACCGTTGCTTTTTATACCCCAATAGTGACTTAGTGCTGGCACATCGGGCTCTGCACGGGAGGGTAGGAATGTGATTACATTATATCGCCCTTCCCAATTCATGGGAATGTTTGTTGTGTCAGAGATTTCACCTGCTATCTTTTGTGTTATTTCGTCAAACTCCCTTGAAGCCCGATTTTTGGTATCTTTAAGCCATATTGAATCCACAATTCCATGAATAATCCGACACCCATATTGTTCAGCAATCTCAGCAGCGCGCATTAAGAATTCTCGAGCAAAAGCACACACCGTCTGGTGTGCTTCAATCTTTCCGAAACGGGCATTTTTAAAGCCTAAGTATCCAAAACTGACTACAAGCACCCATTTTAGAGCAATATCAGTAAATTTATACCGAAGATCATCATGTGTTTTATTATATTCTTTGTACTCCAAGCGTTTTCTTAATGGTAAGCTTATCGATTTTGAGATGATCCCTTGCCTTTTTGTGCATATATGGAAATTCAAACCGGGCACTTTAATACCCATTCCATCATCCTTGCAACATTTACAGTTAATGGTTTCAGAGGATATGTTGTATTTTGACATCAACGAAGGATACATTGAAGAAAAATCGAGTTCTACCACTTGATCAAAGACACCGATTAGTGGCTCAAAAATATGACCTCCTCGATCATTCTTAATTAGTTCCATACCACTTCTGAACCCTTCAGGGCTCTTTTTGAAGGGTGGAATGAGGTGATCTAGTTTGTAAGCATTATAGAATTGAATCGACTGTAGAGCGCCTCCAATTGTTATTCTACATAACCTTTGCATTGGCACACGCGATATACGAGCAACTTCGATTACACCAGGAATATTTCCCTCACTGAAGTGCAAGCTTGCATAAGTTGCAGTATCTAAATGAAACCGACCAGTAAAATATACTTGAGTTTTTGAGCGCCGGAAAATAATACCATATGACATATAGTGATCAGAACTCCCTGAAAGATCAAAGAGACAGCTTCGAAGTGGTGTTCTGTTTCTTGAAAAATAAAGATCTCTTGATACGCGATTCACTGAAGCCCGAGCAGCCAGGTATGGAAATAAGAACTCATCTCCATTGTGTGTAAGGATGATATCAGGATCAAGTTTCTCAATAACCTTACTTATCCTTTTCAAAGTCTCTGCCTCATCTGCCTCATCAATCAAGAACTTTTGCTTCCTATAACCGTCAGCTCGCGGTACATTGTTTTCATCGTTTTCAACAACACTTACCTCAGCATATTGAAGAATATCGTTATAATATGGGCGTATTCCTCGCTGTCGCACTTTGATTTCTAACCACACAGCCTTTAAAGGAGGTAAGTTGTAGAACAATTCTTCGTTGTCATCCATTAATTCCAGAGAGATTAGTTGCATAAGTCTTTTAGTTTTACTCTCTATTCCTACTGTAAAATTACAATAAGACATTGGAAATAAGTCATTTACGTAAAAAAACATCTGAGAGAGAGGAAGATCAGTATTATACAAAGTAAAAAGGCCAATTTTATCGATTTCTTTAATTGTTTTCTTAAAGAAAGAAGGTTTTTTCACAGACACACCAAATATTTTTGTTTTCTTATGATCTTCTAGTTTAACATATTTTTCACAGATTCTCACATCGCTTACATTTTGATGGGAATTGAGAATCTGTTTTAATCTCTTAAAATCTTTGCCAGTATGTTGTTTTGGAACTGCAAAAAACTCGGGATAGAAATCATGAAAAATTTTTACTACATTTTGCTCTTTTACTGTTTTCACCCAGAGAATGACTCCATTACTATATGTAGAGACATCCAAAAGCCAACCGTTAAATTTTTCTTGAGAATCCAAATTCTAGTCTATCCCTTAATCATTTCTTCTAATTCTTTGACTTTCTCTTCGAGTATCTCGATTTTTTTTTCTTGTTCAACTGCAAAAGAAATAAACAATACTTCTGACAACATTGGACGTGCACTCATGCTGCCTGCATCAGCATGTATTCGAGCAAAATTCATCAGTTTGTCAAATATCTTCTGCTCATCAGGACGTAAAGCTCTTTTGAAGTCCTTCCAGCTTTCAATCTCATGCTCTAGTGCAGGTCTAAAAGAGGGTACAGTTCTTCCCATATCTTACACTTTGGTTTTAGTAAAATCCAAAAAAGAAAGTTTTTCGGCAAATTAAAACAAAAATACAATACAAATTTTCTGATTTTTTTAATAAGGAAAATAATTATAGTTACGAAAATATAACTATATAGAATTTCGCATCTTACCTTCCTAAATACATTGGTATGAAAGGAACAGGTTGGGAACCTTTTTTACATTATGGAAATTCAGTTTTACAAGAAAAAATCCTATTTGGTTCCACATGGCTTTTTATGGGAATGTCAATTAAACAACTTACTGATGAAGTCATGAAATTACCTTTAAAAGAAGAAGAAAAAGAAAAATGGCTTTATCATAATGCAGCCAAACTTTTTGATATAAAATAATTATTATTTTATAATATAATTAAGATCCATTCACCTTATTCTTAGCTTTCTTAGCGTAAGATTAAATTCATTTTAGGTTAGTACGCTACAAATCTCCTAAAATACCTAAATACAAAATACAATATCAATAGAGCTAAGTTTTCTCTGCTTTCGTCTTAGCTTCCTCCTTAGTTCTCTCAACTGCCTTCTCAGCTTTCTCAGCTGACTTCTTAGCTTTCGCGGCAGCTTTCTTAGTTTTCTCTGCTTTCCTCTTAGCTTTCTCGGATTTCTTCTCAACTTTCATCTCAGCTTTCTTAGCTGCCTTCTCAGCTTTCTCAGCTACCTTCTCAGCTACCTTCCCAGCTAGTTCAGCTACCTCATTAGTATTCTTAGCTTTCTTAAATGCCTTCTCAGCTACCTTCTCAGATTTTTTCTTAGCTTTCTCAGCAGTCATACTAGCTTTCTCAGTTACTTTCTCAGCTCTCTCACCAACCATCCTAGTTTCCTCAGCTTTCTCAAATCCTATCTTATATTCTTTAGCGTCCCTCTTTTTATCCGTTTCATATCTCGTATAATCCTCATTTGTTGCCTTCCTTAAAGCCGATGCCCCGCACTTTTCGCAATATTCTGTTTCCGTATGTGCAAATTCTCCACATTCATTACAGACCAGTTTAAATGTCTTTTTAAAAATTTTTATGTCCAAAATTATTCACATCTCTATATATTATTTTTTTATTAGATAATAAAAACATTTATTTCATATTATTTAAAAGCTATTCCTAACTAACACGGTCAATACTTAGTAAAATGAAATTTTATATTGACTAAATTTCATATATATTTATCATGGTTGAATTAAATATACTATTAAATTTTATTGGAATGATCTTTGAAACATTTATAATCATAATTGCAGCAGTTTTGCTTCTGCTAATCTTAAAAAAATATTTCATTAAACGTCATAATTTAACTCGGTTGCTTCTATTAATTTTTATCAACTATTTTATTGCCATTGTATTTTCTTGGATATCAAAAATCTTTGTTGTTTTAGAGTTAAATATGGTACAAGATGGTTCTGTAGTTGCTTGGATTTATAACATGATATCAGACTTTAGAGTAAGTGAATTATTTGTGACTTTTGCTATTTTACTATCTTATATTTTAAAAGTAAATGTTTTTGAAAAGGGATATAATAAAGTACAAAAATATGTCATACTAATATACGGAATCTTCTCATGTATATATGTTTTAATCATCTATGAAAATGGTAATACTTTATTAGATATTATTGCTTTCTTAATTGTTTTCATATATATGGTTATGGTCTATGCCCCATTTTTACGAAGATCAATAGAATCTTATCGAGCGGTAGAGGAGAAAACTTATAAGAAAGCATTTTTATCTTTAGCAATTATGTCAGTTAGTTTTATGTTGATATTCCTTAGTTTTGCGATCGATCGACTATTTATCTTTCTAGGCAGCCTTGGTTTTACATCGTTTTATTATCTAGGATGGATTTCTGCTATAATTGGAATTTTTGGAGCATATTATGGATATATAAGACCAAAATCAAGGGAATAAAAATTATTAATTTTTTTAAAAACTAAACACTAAATATTTTATATTTATTTCTTCTTATTTAACCTTAAAATTAACAATGTGATTTTTGTGGAAAAGATAATACAAGATATATGGATAATCAGCGAGGCTGGTGCTGTTCTGTATCACCGTGTTTTTGATAAAAGTGTAGATGAACAGCTAATTGGAGCGTTGATGTCTGCACTAAACTTATTAGCAGAAGAATTGGAAAAGGGGGGGTTATCAAGTTTTGAGATAAAAGAAAAGAAGTATTTTATTACGAAACAGAATCAAGTGTCGTTTATTGTTAATTCTTCAAAAAAGATTAAGGAGAAAAAAGTCAAGGAAGAACTAAGTACTATTGTAAATAAGTTCTCTAATTTATATCCAAAAGAATTCTTTAATAATTGGGATAATGATATAAGTATTTTTGATGATTTTGAAAATCAGATTAAAGATAGTCTACAGGACACTATACACAAATTTGAAAACGCATTTTGGTAAGATTTTTAAAACCACATATCTAGGGTTGTATTCTTTAAAGGAACTTTTTTTTTAGATGTGCGAGGATTCCACTTTTTCAGTACATTTTCAGGCAAGTAAGGATGCTGAATGAGTGTATATTCTACATACCGTTCATCATCATTTATCATTACAAGCACATTTCCAAAATGAGAAAGGATTTTTCCCCCCTTTGGCCTGAAAAGGGAATATTCATGTAAAGGTGCTGTTATAATAATGAGAGGTTTTGTTTTCCAGAGTATTTGTTTAATTCCATCTATGGTTCTTAGCAGATCTTCAAAAGTTTGTTTTTCATAACCTTCAAACAGAGTTGTAATCCCTGAGATTAATACAACTTTTACATCTTCAAGCGTAGAAAGTCTGTTCTCTAAGATTTCAACCATCTGATCCCATGTAAATGCTCGTGAAATAAGTATGCGTTCCAATACTTTCCGAGGCGATAAATCTTGTGAAACCGCAAACTTACTTACATTATATGGATTAAAGCGATTATTTCCGTCAATGAAGGCAGTTCTAATACCCTCTCCAAGCCCTCCATTGCAAGAAGCTTTTTGGACAATAACCGCAGTTGTTAATAAAATATTTGTCGTTAGTTTCTTATCTCCATAGAGTAAATACACTAAATCTCGGTGAAATCCCCCAGAAAGCAACTCATCTAGTGTGGTATCTCCACTTGAAATGAGAGGAAAGTGATTGTTTCTCTTAAGAACCTTGAGTCCTGAATCAAACGTCATCATATGAAGTAACGATTCTTCAAAATAAAACGAAGATACGCCGACAATTTTCTGATATAGATGCAATTTTTCCTATGTTTAGTATTGTCTTTTCTTTTTTATAGAAAATGCTTTCTTTTAAATGAAAGATAGTATTATGGAGACAGAGAGGGGAGATTAAAAGTAAAAATAGAATATTTTAATTATCGTAAATAATTTGTAGACGATAAAATTGAGAATACATATTTGTTCATATTTGTAAAAATGGAGGATAACTA
Source organism: Promethearchaeota archaeon (assembly GCA_016839915.1). GTDB lineage: Archaea > Asgardarchaeota > Lokiarchaeia > Sigyniarchaeales > SOKP01 > Loki-b32. Next base: position 14,751 of record JAEOTH010000215.1, on the reverse strand, counting down.
AAATCAAACTTTATAATAAGTGCTGCAAGATAATTTATTATTAGTAGCTGTATTTTAAAAATCAAAAAAAAGAACGTAATAAAATGTCATATAAAGATAGGTTTTGGAAGTCAAATTGGGATTCCCATATCAAGGATCTGGATCCTAAGGAGTTCGAAACTTCTTTTACTAAAGTGATAAGAAGGACTTTCGAAGAACTCCCTGATAAATTAGCTTTTGCTTTTTACGGAACAAAAATTTCATATAAAGAATTGGATAAGTTATCTAATGAATTTGCTTATATGCTTATTGAAAATGGAATGAAAAAAGGAGATGTATTGGGAATAAATGTTGTTAATATTCCTGAATATGTAATTGGTCTTTTGGGAGCAATGAAGGCAGGAATAATTGTTTCTGGTGTTTCGCCACTTCTCTCAGCAGTCCAAATACAATATCAGTTAAATGATTTAGGAGCTGGAGGAAAACAAGTTGCTTTGCTTACTTTAGATGCTATTTTTGCAGGGCATATTACAAAATTTTATACTAAAATTCCATCATTAAAGCTTGTCATTACAACCTCCGTTGGTGGATTCATGCCGAAAATGTTAGCAAAACTGGGAAAAATGGCAGGGAAAATACCTAAAGGAAAAGTTACTCCGTTAGAAGGAATAACTGTGCTGGAATATCATAAACAAATTAAAGGAAAGTATTCTGATGATCTTCCTAATGTAAAAATTACTCCAGATGATATTGTATTTATTCAATATACGGGAGGAACAACTGGCCCTCCAAAAGGAGCAAAATTGAGTCATAGAAATTTCGTTGCAGATATAAAAATATTCCAGCATTGGCTCAGTTGGGAATTTGGAGCTGGTTTTGGATTATCAGGATTTCCATTCTTCCATATAGCAGGATTATTTACTTGCTCAAATGTCATAATGTTAGGATGGAGTCAGATTTTAATACCAAATCCAAGAGATACTAACCATATGATAAAAGAAATGTTAAAATATAGACCCAATGTCTTAGCTAATGTACCTACATTGTATCAATTGATAATAAAGAACCCAAAATTCAAAAAAATTGATAAAGATATGATCAACTATGCAATATCGGCTGCAGCTCCGTTTCCAAAAGAATCACAGGAGATATTTGAAGGAGTTATTGGTAAAGGAAAGATAATAGAGCTTTATGGGATGACTGAAACTTCACCATTGACAGTGGGTAATCCTTCACGGGGAAAGAAGAAACTGGGACATATAGGTTTACCCTTCCCTAATGTGGATTTCAAATTAGTAGAAACTGATACAGGAAACGAAGTACCTTTAGGTGAAGCAGGAGAAATTTGTGTAAAAGGACCGATGGTTATGGAAGGGTATCATAATAAACCAGAAGAAACGAAGAAAGCTATAGATTCTGATGGTTTTATGCATACTGGAGACGTTGGAATAATGGATGAAGAAGGTTATGTAAGAATAGCAGATCGAACAAAGGATATGATTATTGTTGGTGGATATAAAGTTTTCTCAGCTAAATTAGAAGATACTTTGACTAAGCATCCTGCTATTGAAATGGTAGCCACTATTGGCATTCCCAATCCTGATAGACCTGGTTCTGAACTAGTTAAAGCTGTTATACAAGTAGCACCAGATTATGAATACGATAATGAAGAATCCTTAAAGGAAGAGATTATAGCATTTGCAAAGAAAGAATGTGCTCCATATGAAGTTCCAAAAATCATTGAATTTACTGAAGAATTGCCTTTAACAGTTGTAGGTAAGGTTGATAAAAAGCTTTTAAGAAAAAATTAATACTTTTTTTTTTATATTATTTCTCATAATCCCTGAAGTTATAAATATCAGTAATTAAAATTTAAAATTTCATTAAAAATTTGAAAAAATAGCAAATTTAATAAACATTTTTAACAAAATTTAGTTTATTTAATATCACAATTCTAAATTAAATTGTATTTAAAAAAAAATGTGAATTTATATAATGTCAAATCCGTATGAAAGTAGATTTTGGAAAAAAAATTGGGATTCTGGAATGGAAGATATTGATCCAAAAGAGTTTGATACTACATATCATGAAATGGTAAGGGGAGTGTTTGAAAAATTTCCTGATAATATGGCACTTGCATATCAAGGATTAGAAATCACCTTTGGTGAGGTTGATAGATATTCAAATCAATTTGCAAATATGTTGATTGAAAATGGGTTTAATAAAGGAGATGTAGTGGGAATTAATCTAGCAAATATTCCAGAATACGTGTATTCTGTTTTAGGTACACTTAAAGCTGGTTGTATTGTTTCTGGTGTCAGTCCTTTATTATCTGATGTCCAAATGCATTATCAACTAGATGATCTTGGGAAAGGAGGTAAAAAAGTTGCTTTAGTCACTCTTGATGCGATTTTTGAACATAGGCTAACAAAAATTGCAGATAAATTACCACAACTAAAGGTTGTAGTAGCTACAAGCGTAATCGGTTCATTTTCTAAAGAAGATCAAGCAAAAATTAAAGCTGTTAGAGAGATCCCTTCTGGTGAAGTTACTTCCTTGGAAGGAAAAACTGTATATAATTTCCAAGATGATGTTTTAACAAAATTTTCTACTGATTTACCTAAAGTTGATGTATCCCCCGATGATATTGGTTGGATTCAATATACTGGTGGCACAACAGGTCCGCCTAAAGGTGCAATGTTAAGTCATAGAAATTATGTTTCAAATATGAGAGGTATTATTTCATGGCTCCAATGGGAAGAAGGAAAAGGAGTTTTATTATCAGGATTTCCAATGTTTCATATTGCTGGCTTAACTGTGTGTCAAGGTGCTCTTTATAATGGGATGAGTCAAATTATTATTGCTAATCCTCGTGATGCATTGCATATTTGTAATGAAATGAAAAAGTATAAACCCACTATGTTAGTAAATGTACCTTCCTTATATCAAATTTTAATCAATTTTCGCAAGTTCAAAAGGTTAGATCATTCAAATTTAAGATTATGTATTTCAGCAGCTGCTCCATTTCCAAAAGAGTCTCAAGAAGTTTTGGAAAGTATAGTAGGGCAAGGTAAATTATTAGAGCTTTATGGGATGACAGAATTATCACCTGTAGCAACAATGAATCCTTCTTTAGGTAAGAAAAAACTAGGCTCAGCAGGTATACCATTTTTAAATGTAGATTTAAAAATTATCAATCCTGAAACCAATGAAGTCGTTCCATTGGGAGAACCTGGAGAAATTTGTGTAAACGGCCCATTAGTTATGCAAGGCTATTATAATAAACCAGAAGAGACAGCTAAAGCTATAGATAAAGACGGATATATGCATACTGGCGATGTAGGCATAATGGATGAAGATGGTTATTTAAGAATTGTTGATCGCACAAAAGATATGATTATCGTTGGAGGATATAAGGTTTTTTCAGCGAAAGTCGAAGATACACTTGCAAAACATCCTGCTATTGGTATGGTTGCATTAATTGGGCTCCCTAACCCAGATAGACCTGGATCTGAACTTGTTAAAGCATTTGTACAAATTAATCCAGATTTTGAATTTGATGGAAATGAGGAAAGACTTAAGACAGACATAGTAAAATTTTCGAAAGACAATTTAGCGCCATACGAAGTTCCTAAATTAATAGAATTTTCAGAAGAGCTTCCACTTACAGTGGTTGGAAAAATTGACAAAAAGGTTTTAAGATCTGGCTAATCTTAATTATTTATTTCTTCTTGTTTTATTTGTATTTGATTTTCTATAATTGAAATTATTTTTGGAAAAACTTCTCCAATTTTTGCATGAATTACTACATCTGCTACTGAATCCATGTCTGTCTCTTGAATATTAATGATAGCTAATTTTGCGCCAAGAGATAAAGCTTTTTGAGGATAAAACGCAACAGGATAAACTACGAGTGAAGATCCTAGAACAAGTAGTAAATCACATTCAGCAATCATAGCATCTGCGGTTTCTAGTGTTGAAGACTCAAGTGGTTCCCCGAAAAAAATTGCATTTGGTTTTAACATTCCCCCACATTTTTCACAGGAAGGTGAATAGTTTCCTTTCATAACTTGATTAACCATAATTGTTATTTCAAAAATTTGTCCACATACCATGCATTTTGCTTCATAGGCATTTCCATGAAATTCTACAATGTTTTTGGTTTTAGCTTTATGATGTAACCTATCAATATTCTGAGTAAGAACTCCTTTTAGTTTCCCAAGTTTCTGTAGTTTTGTTAATGCTTTATGTCCTTTATTTGGTCGTGCTTTAAAAATATTTCTTCCTGTTTCTAGCATAAATTCTAAATTCTTACTTGTATTAGCAACATATGAGTTAATCGATGCAAATTCATATGGGTCTATTTTTTCCCATAACCCAGTACCCGGAGTCCTAAAATCCGCAATTCCACTTTCTGTGGACATCCCCGCTCCTGTTAATGCTACTATATTATTTGAGTCAAGGATTAGTTCTGTTAATTTTTCAATTTTTTCTTCTAATGACTTCATCTATTAATACTACTGGATGTATAAGTTAAAAAAATAGTATCATTAAATTACTTTATAAAATATTTTATTGACTTATGATTTTAATGTATTAATGTTTGTCGAAGAATTTAAACAAATTAAATATGAAAAAGAAGAGAACGGAATTTTAACTGTTACACTGAACTGGCCAGCAAAAAAAAATGCTCTTTCTCCATTGGGGCTCTTAGAGTTGTATTATGCTGTGGAACATGCTGAACTTGATAAGCAAGTTAAAGTTATGATATTAACTGGTTGTGAGGAAGCAGGAGCTTTCTCTTCAGGAGGATATTTTTCAGAAGAAATGTTGAAAGATATACCTGAAAAGTATAGAGCAGAGATTAATTTAAGAGATATGGCTTCAAAAAAGTTATGTCTTAAGTTTTGGGATTTTACTAAACCTGTTATAACTGTAATTAACGGCTTTGCTGTGGGTGGTGGGTTTACACTTCCTGTAATTTGTTCAGATTTAGTGTATATGGCTGAAAATGCATGGTGGGCATTATTTTTCATAAAAAGGGCGGTTATGCCTGATTTTGCCACTACATTTCTTTTACCTTTCATAATAGGCTTTCATAAAGCTAAAGAATTATTTTACTTTGGTGATCGGATGAGTGCACAAGATGCAGTAAGATTAGGTCTCGTCAATAAAGTGTTACCGAAAGAGAAATTAATGCCTTATGCTAAAAAACAAGCCTTAAAACTTATTCCACCTAAGGGTCCATCTCTCTCCATTAAATTAATGAAAAAAACTATACATTCATACTTCAGGGATATTATTCAGACGCAATTGGATTTGGAAAATAAAATGTGGACTAAAACAATTCAAAGTAAAGATTTTAGAGAGTCTTTAAAAGCATTAAAAGAAAAAAGAAATCCAACTTTTATTGGAAGGTAAGAATTTCTGAAAAATCATTCAAAAATAATTTTTAATATAAGTTTTATTTTCTAATCTAAATCATTCATTTTATCTTATAATTCTAAATTAAAAAAAAAAAATTAATAACGATTATTTTTATTTATTGAATATAATATAATAATATAAAAAAAATATTAGAATAAAGAAAAATCTATTTTCACGTTAGTATTTAAATTTTAAGTCGACTAAACTTTAATTTTAAAAGTCTATTTATATAATTTGGTGCAATAACAGATGGCTGCAACTAAAAGCTTCATTTATAAGATATGTGTTGTAGGAGATGGTGGTGTAGGAAAAACATCTATGGTCCTCCGCTACTGTGAAAACACATTTAAAGAAAATTATATTATGACAATTGGATCTAACTTTTCTACTAAGCAGGTTGACTTAGATGAGTATCCAAACTTCCTTATTAAGCTCCAACTATGGGATTTAGCAGGTCAGAAGCATTTCAGCTTTGTACGTCCACCCTTTTATCGTGGAAGCAGTGCAACCATTTACACATTTGATCTTACACGAAGAAGTTCGTTCCAAAATATTTTAAATTGGAAAAGTGAAGTAGAAAAGGTAATTGGTGATGGTAAACCGTCCATTTTAGTAGGAAATAAAATAGATTTAGCAGATCAAGGGCAAAGGGAAGTCGGAACGGGAGATGGGGAAGCCTTAAAGGAAGAACTAAATTCGATAGCCTACCTTGAAACAAGTGCTAAAGAAAATGTCTATATTGAGCCTATCTTTAAAGATTTAACTCGCGCTATTTTAGAGAAGACTAAAAAAATATAGCATTTTATTTGTTATAAACCATAAATTAAAATTTAGTTATATATTTTAAAAGTATAAAATCAAATAATAGTAGGTTAATTATATGTTTGGAGCAGCAGGAAGAGCTTATGATCGTGCACTAACAGTTTTTAGCCCGGAGGGGCGCTTATTTCAAGTTGAATATGCATTAGAAGCCGTTAGGCGAGGAACTTTGGCTGTAGCTGTCAGATCAAAAGAAGATGTGTGTTTAGCAGCGCAGATCAAGGTAGCTTCTATATTAATGGATGTTAATTCAATAGATAAAATATTCCAAGTAGATGAACATATTGGAGTTGCTATCTCAGGATTACATGCTGATTCCCGAGCGCTAATTAATTATGCTAGAGTTCAAGCTCAATCATTTAGATTAACATATGATGAACCTGTTCGTTTAAATATGTTAGCTAAATCAATTGCGGACTTAAAACAACAGTATACCCAATTTGGGGGTGTAAGACCTTGGGGATGTGCACTATTTTTCATCGGAATTGATGCAAGTGGCCCACAAATTTTCACAACATCTCCAAGTGGAATTTATCGTTCCTTCAAAGCATATGCTATTGGAACTGGAGAAGCGAATGCCAGAGAATATCTAACAGAGAATTATAAAGAAGATATGACTTTTGATGAGCTTGTAAATTTCACCTTAAAAACGCTTAAAGAATCCATTGATGACGAAGCATCAAAAGAAAATACTCGTTTTGCTTACATTAAAGGTGAAAATAAGTCATTTTATATGTGTAAAGAACAAGAAGTAGAGGATTTTTTAGCTAAACTAACATAACTCTAATTTTTAACATCTTTATAAAAGATTTTATTTTCTAGATTTATATTATAGATATTAAAATAATCTAGAAATTTTCTCATTCAACTAAAAAAGGAAAATTTTTATGGCAAAAAAGAAAAAGATCAGAGAGGAATTCAATATTCTTTTTCAGAATGGTGATGAAAAAGAAATAAGGAAGATGCTAGATAAGAATCCATGGCTTCTTGATGAAGTTTCGCATTCTATGGATGCAGGAATGACTGAGCAAAATCAAATTATAGCAGCGTTAGGTGTAATGGAAGATGAACTAGGTGGAGCTGTTCCAATTGATGAAATTGTATTTAGTTTAAGGGTTGATTTTAATATTCGCAAAAGCGAGGAAGAAGTTCATACTATATTAACTGGTGTTGAAAAATTAAATCTTGTGAAAAGGGATACTAATGGGTGGAGTTTAACAAATGAAGGCGGTAAAATTTGTGATGATTATCTAAATAGAAATCTAGGAAAATTTGATATTTAATTAATTAAATATTTATTTTCGTTTAATGATTTTTTAATTAAAACTGAACTATTATTTTAAACTTGTATTGGAATTTATATTTATTATAGTCATTCTTAATTCTCCTTTAAAATAGGTGAAATTTATGGAAGAGAAGAGAGAGGAAGATTTTGAGCAGGAATTTGATGAGGAAGATTTAGATTTAACTAAAGATGCTTTTTTTTCTGATTTGTTGGGTATGGAAGAAGAAATTGCTGGTGAAGCTTATGAATTAGTGGAACATGCTATAAATTTAATAGAATCACAATATTACGATGATAGCATTGAAATATTACGTCAAGCAATTGGATTATATACACAGATCAATAGAGAAGAAGAAATTAAAGCCATAAATGAAAAAATTTCAGAAGTATATTTCTTAAAAGAAAATGCTTTTAGAGAAATTGAAGAAAAATCAGAAAAAGTTAGTTTGGTTAAAGACAAGACTGTAGTTGAAGAAGTTAAGAAGATTAAAGAAAGTGACATAATCGAAGCGACTAAAGTTGAAGATGATTTGATCAGTAATGCAGACCAATTAATTGTTCAAGCTCATGATTTATCTAATGCCAATAAGTTTGAGGAAGCTCTTGATAAATATGATGAAGCTGAAAAAATTCTTGAGGAAGTTGGTAAAACTGATGAAATCGAAAGATTATATTCTTTAATTGAAACATGCTATAATAAAAAAGCTGAATACTTAAGAAAAGTTAAAAAAGAAGAAGAACCAAAAGAAATCGTGCAATTAGACACGACTTCAAAAAAAGAGCAATTAAAAGAGAAAAAGCTAAAGCAATTTCTCGAAGCTAAAAAACGAGAGGAGAAAGTATCATTCAGAGCTTATGAAATCTTAGATCAAGCTGTAGAGTTGGCTAAAACACAAGAATATGATCAAGCTATAACCCTATATGAAGAAGGAGTAGGATTATTTGAAAAATTAAACTGGACTTATGAGGCAAAAAGAATTCGAGATACAATAGAACAATTAGAAAAAGAAAAAATTCGGCATCTAGAAGGACTTGAGAAAGAAAGAGTTTTGTTTGAGCAAGAGATTGAAATAAAACATAAAGAAAAATTCATGGATGAGCATGTAAAAGAAGTGGGTGAACAGGAAAAACTTGTACACATGGAGAGGGTAAGAAGCATAGAAATGCAGAAAATGGAACAAGAGTTTTTTAAAGCACAAATTGATAATATGGCAACTGAAGCTGCTAGAATGGCCCGGGAATATGAATTAGCAATGCAAAAAGGGATAAAAAAGGGAAATTTAGTAGAAGAATGCATATATCCTAAAGTAGTTGAAATTTATAAAAAAATAAAAGAATTACTTAGCGATAAGGGCTGGAGTGATCAAGCTACGATTTATGATGACACGATAGACATCTACATCCAAAAATTTGAAAAGGATAAGAAAATACGACAGATTGAAGCTGAAAAAATAATTAAACAAAAAGAAACCGAAGAAACATTAAAAATTAAGGAAAAAGATATAAAAATTGGTATTAGTGAAGAAGAACTAAAAATAATAGAAGAGCAGCGCCAAAAAACGGTAGAACTTCAAAATGTTAGGGACCAAATTGAGGAAAGGATAAGAAGAGCTGAACGTTTAGGAAGAGAGTATGAAGTAGCATTGAGACAAGGTAAATTTGAATTGAAATGTCCATATCCTGAAATTATTGATAGTTTTAAGAAAGCCAAGCAATTAGCATTAGAAAGAGGTTGGGAAACAGATGTCACTATCTTTTCAAGTCAGATATATAATTATAGAGAAAAATTACAAAAAGATAATCGGTTACGCCAAATAGAAGCGGATAAAACAAGAAAACAGGAAGAAATTGAAGATATGCTTAAAGTTGAAAGAAAAGAACCTGTTGTTGCTTTAGATGCTGAAAAATTAAAAAGCTTAGAGGAACAACGATATATAGAAAAAGAAATAGAGGATTTCGATAGTTTAATTGAGGTGATGATGAATCGAGCTGAATCTATGGCTCGGGAATATGAATTGGCTATGAAAAAAGCCATAAGAAAAAATAAATTAGCAGAGAATCCTCCATTTTTGAAAATTGTAGGTATATATGAAAGAGTAAAACGGATGTTGCTTGATAAGGGAAGAGGCGAAGAAGCAGCAGCTTATAGCAATCAAATCAATTATTATACTCAGAAGTTAGAGCAAGATAATAAACTTCGCGAAGTAGAAGCTAAAAAAGCTCAAAGAGAAAAAGCACTTGAAGAAATGCATAAATTAGGAAAAGAAATAGGCGTAGATGAAGAAAAGTTAAAAGCTATAGAAATGAAAAAAGGAGAAGAAGATTTCGAAAAATTGATATCAGAAAATGTAAATATAGCAGAGAAAATGGTGCGGGATTATGAAATTGCAATGAGAAAAGCCTTTCGACAGGGAGAAGTCCTAAAAATTACACCATATCCTGATGTGATTGAAATTTATAAACAAATTCGAGAAAAAGTTTATGCTAGAGGATGGAAGGAACAAGCTGAGATATTTGCAAATCAAATTAGAATTTATCAGGAGAAATTAGAAAAACATGAAAATCTTCTAAAGGTTGAAGCTGAGAAGCTTCAACGAGAAAAAGCAATTGAGGATATGCATAAAGTGGGTAAAGTAACTGAAGTGGATCAAAAAAAATTAAGTAGCGTTCAGAGAAAGAGAGAAGAGAAAGAATTTCAAAAATATGTTATAGATATTGTTAATAATGCGGAAAAATTGGAAAGGGAATTTGATTCTGCTATGAAAAAAGCTATAAAGAAAGGTGAAGTTATAGAACAACCGCCTTATCCTGAAATTATTGAGATTTACAGTCAGATTAAGGATAAGATAATTGAGAGAGGGTGGATAGACCAATCGCAAATTTACTCAAACCAAATAAAAATATATCAAGAAAAATTAGAAAAACATCAGAACCTTCTTAGAGTTGAAGCTAAAAAAGCTAAAAAAGAAATCGAACATGAAGAATTATATAAATTGGGTAAAATTGAACTTAAACCTGCTAAACCAGAGAAAGTGAAGGAGCTTGAAGCAGAGGAAAAAGAAGAAGATCAATTATTAGATAAAGCAATGAGCCTTATTGATGAGGCAGAAAGATCTGTTAAAAGTTATGAATTAAGTATTAGAAAGGATATTTTAATTTATGAAAGTCCTTATGATAAAGCAATATCTAATTATGAGCAAGCGCGAGAAATATTCCAAAAAATTGGATGGAATGATGAAGCAAGCCGCTTAATCAATACAATTAAATTTTATCGAGAAAAAAAAGAAAAAGATGAAAAATTAAGAGAAATTGAACAAAAAAAATTAAGGGAATCGGAAATTCGATTGGTTGTTGCTGATATTGAATCTGAAAAAGATTTTATTGAAAGACAAAAGCGTTTACTCGAATTTGAAGAGAAGCAAAAAGATGCTGATGATATCGCGGCGAAAATCTTTAATATAGTTCAAAATGCTGAGAGAATGGCACAGGAATATGAATTAAAAATAAGAAGTGGAGTTTTTGATTATAATGCTCCCTACGATGAGATTATTGAAAACTATCGTGAAGCTAGAAAGAAATTTGATAGTATCGGTTGGAAAGAAGAATCAACTAAATTAATCGAAACTATAAAATTTTACAAAGAAAAGTCAATAAAAGACAACAAAATACGTGCTTTAGAAGATGAAAAAGCTAAAAAAAGACAAGATGAATTAATGCTTCAACAAAAACTTTTGGAGCAAGCAAGAGTAGAAAAAGAAAAAATCCTTCAAAAACGACAAGAATCTGTAGATTTAAAAAAAGAACGTGTTGCTCAATTTGAGACTCAAAAAGACAAAGCTTTTCGTTTAATGGATCAAGCTAAGCGGGAATTAAGACAAAATCGATTTGAGAAAGCTATTGATTTATATAAAGAAAGCGAAAAAATATTTGTGGATATAACATGGAAAGAAGGAATTAAAATGGTTAGAGATTCAATTGCTATGATTACAAATAAGAAAAAAACATTTGAACTCGAACAGAAAACCCTAGAACAAAAAAAAATTGAAGCTTTAGATATTGAGAAGAAATTAGAAGAAAAATTAATTGAAACCAAAATAATAAAACAACGGCAACAAGAAGATAAAAGAAGAGAATTCCTAAAAATTCAGAGAGAAAAGGAGCAAGAAAGGCAAATTTCAGGAGAAGCGTATGAACTTTTAGAAGAAGGTACATCGCTAACGGATCGTAGCAAATTTGTTGAAGCACATGAAAAATTCATCGCTGCTCGAGAGTTATTCCAAAAAATATCTTGGCAACGAGAAGTATCACGTATTAATAATGAACTTTTATTCAAACTTAAAAGAGAGCAGAAGCAGGCTGAGATTCTAGAAGATATCAAAGTAAAGAAAATTGAAGAAGAAAAACAAAGAATATTATTTAGAGAAGAAACAATAAGAGAAAAAAAAGAGGAAGAGAAGAGAAAGAAAGAAGAGAAACGTCGATTTGCGAAAGAAGAAGTTCTCAGAAAAATATCTGTTAAATTGGATAAAGCAAGTAAATTAATCGAGAATTTTCGATATAACGAGGGGATTTTAATAATAAAAGAAGAGATTCATAGATTAACAAAATATGGAAAAGAGGAAGAAATTAGTAAAATCAATGAACAAATTGAGGAAATAAAAACGATATCTGAAATCCCCTTAGTAACATTAGAAACTTCTGAGGATGATTTACAAAATAGAAACTTTAAAGCGGCATATAAAGCACTTGACAATGCTCAAGTGGCTATGGCTGAAAATCAACTCAAAAAAGCTATATCAGAATTAAATGAAGCTAAATTTCAGCTTAAAAGAATACAAAAAGGAAAGAAATGGATTAAAGAAATTGATGAAATAGTTACTGAATTTAGAGAAGAACTTGGCATAAAACCAAGTAAAAAAGGAGTTAAAGTCTCCGCGGAGGAAGAGGCAGAAAAACTTAGCGCTAGAATTGCTGCTAGGAGAGAAGAAAGAAGGAAAAAGGTCTTAGACTTATTAAAAAAAAAATAAAATAATTAATTTAGTAAATTTTCTTGAATCTCATTTTCTACCTCAGATTCAATCATACTAGGGGGAATGTTCTTACTTACCGATTCTTCTATTAAATATTCTGTTTTGATTAAATCGCGAATTGCCACCCTTATGGCTTCTGACCTGTTGGGAAAATTTCCTTGCACTACTAGCATTTCCAACACTCTTAAATAAGATTCGGGTAAGTTTACTGAGATTAATTTCATTACAAACATCTATTTTTTTTATTTAATTGATAAAAATATATACGAGAGTGATATATTTAAAGATTTAGTGGAAGCCAACCCCAAGAAATCCGACAGAATGCGAAAATATCTTTAAACAGTAATTTGGAGTTATAGTTTAACAGATATTTACTAGTTGGTTATAAAATAAAAAAATAGGATAATAATAAGAATCATTTCAATCGAAAAATTTTTATATATATATTATATGTTACATGTAACATCATAGAGAAAATTAATATAAAAAATAAAATTGAATTAAAATGGCTAATATTCAAGATCAGTTGAAAGAGCATTTAAAAAATGGAAAAGATTGGTCAAAAATGGAGACTCCTGTTCCAGGTGTTTTTGTAGTAAAAGTTCCTGAAACCAAAACAAGACCATCATTATTATTTATAGAAATAAATCCATTGAAAAGTGATGGTAATCCCATGAAAAGAAAGGGATTATTTATAAGGAATAAAGAGATGTATCTAGCTTTTAAAGAAGCATTAGAAGAAGATTCAATATTTACAATACTTCAAAATATTGAAACGGTCAATCCAGAAGTAAAAGGAGCTGGAGCATCTAAGAAATTAGAAATGTAGTAAAGAAATATTTTTTTTGTATTTCACCAATCTTAATTTATTTTTTTATCTTTTAAAAAAATATTTAATTTGTAATTATATTATTTATTTAAAAATGCCTTGAAGAAGTACCGTCCCAAGCTTTAACATCTTCAATAATATATCCACACTTAGGACATTTATCTGGAAGCTCCCAACTCTCTAAAGCAGGATGAACTCGACAATATAAACCTCCACAATTCTTACATACCAGATACTTTGCTCCACATCCAGCGCACATCTTTAATTGACCTTGCTCTACAAAAGGGAAGGCTCTCCTCATCCAAAAACGCAGACTCTCGAATCAAGAATCTAATTCGTCGTGAGCAAGAGAGAATTGATCTCCTCCACAAACATCACATGTTTTTCCATCTGACATATTTATCAACTTGCCTAAAATTAAAATCAATATTAAATCTATAATAAAACTACAAATAAAACATTTACCAAATTTAACAAATTACTAACAAATTTATAAGTCAATTTTCTCTTAATTACTTTATAGGATAAAGAGAAAGGACAAATGCTTGAATTTGTGGTTAATAGATTTATTACTTTAAGACTTGAGGAAGGAAAAACAAATATATATATAAACAACGAATTATTTAGACAGTGCAAGTTTCTATTATTAGAAATTCCTAGAATTGAATTCGAATATCTTGAAGAAATTGAATCAATTGATGATGCAATTATAAAATTAGATAAATCATTAGAGAAAAAAGAAATACATATATCTGCAGAAACTGAATTCTGGGGACATTGTAGTAATCTACAAGTCTGGTCTGAATATAATTACAACACGAGGCTTATACATTCCGATCTGGCATTTCCTCTACTTAAAAAGCTTGTGGAAGTAGGAGATCCCATAGCCCAAAAAGTATTCAAAGAGGAGATCGCCAAACGGTTGGGAACCAGAAATCAAAATGTAATAGAATTTTTGATTAAAAATGGTTATACAAAAAATTTAGATGATGAAGAATTAATTTATTTAATTCTAGATCAAAAAGAGTATAAACAACTAAAATTACTAGAAGATTTCTGCAAACTTAAACTAAACATTGTCTCATCAAAAAATGAACAATTTCAAATAATATTTGATGGTGAAATAACCTGAAGATAGAAAAAATGCATTTTCCAGATTTCACTCAAGTTGTTTTTTCTTTTAAATATAACAATTTCAATTTTATAAAAATTAGAAACCAGGTTCACTAAAATGCGTCAACTAAAAATGTGTTCGGGTTGCGGAGCTAAATATTTAGTGTGTGAAAGTTGCGGAGGTTTATATTGTCGCATACACCCAGCCCTTGAGAGTTGGGAACTTCCGGATAAGTGTCCTAAATGTGGATGGATAAATAAAGATGTTT
>JAEOTH010000008.1 GCA_016839915.1 Promethearchaeota archaeon | reverse complement strand
CCACAGCAAAGAGAATCTTTTCTATTATGTTTCATCTCAATAACTTGACATCCACATTTTTCTATTATTTCTCGAGGAACCTCCCAGTAAATATCACCAAGTGTTTTAGAATAACAATTATCATGAACTGTTACTGTCATATTCAAATGATTTTTTAGCAGTATCTCACCAGAATTAATATTATCTAATAACCAATGGTTAAAATTAATAAAATCTTGAGTATGGGTCACATCCATCTCTTTAGGATGAACTTCCTTAAATATATATTCGACCGCATCCAAACAAGCTACAATTTTTTTTACGCCCCAATTATCAAAATCCTTTTTCGTTCTTTGAGCAATTCTTTGTACATCATCTAAGTATCCCCCTTGGTATAAATATGCTCCACCTTCCCATTGATCAATTCTATCAATAGGTTTAAAGTAATCTAATAATTTACTTCCACCAATTATAAAAGGAAATAAATGAGTATAATTCCCAATTAACAATACTGTATCATCTGGTTTTGGAGTATAAAAAACCCAATTATATATCCATCTTCTTTCCTGATTTGATAGAAAAATATTTAGTAGTTGCCAAATATTATTCTGTTCAGTAGGGCAAACAAACCTGTATAATGGTGGGGCTGCTCTTTTTTTATAAACATCATTCCATCTCTCAAGAATTAAATTATATGGATTTGCATTTTGAGGACAATATAAATTACATGAAAAACAAGTATTACATTTAGTAAGAGCATATTTGGATTCCTTTCCTTCTATTAAATTCTTAATTTCCTCTTTTGCCTTGTCAATAGGTAGCCTTAATACAGGACATAAATGTAGGCATTCACCACACAAATTACATAAGTCTTCTCTGAATGCTGATACTCTTTTATATTTACTCATTTTTACCAAGCCTCACCGTATTTTGGAGGTTCTTCAGGAATAGTGGCTAATTTAAATGTTTTCTTTGAAAGTGCTAGTGGAAATTGCTTCCTTATAACACCCCAGAAGAAATGTTTACCTCTTTTTTTCTTAGCTTTTTTTGTTAAAGAGGGGTTTTCTCCTATTGCCATTTGTAATAGTTCAATAATATGATAAATTTTTATTTTTTTAAAATAGAGTTTCTTATTTCCCAAAAAAGTGGCTAAACAACCAGCACAGTATACACATACAGCTTCAGCTTTCGTTTTTTTGAAATCTTTAAAGTTTCTAAGAACAGATGATCTTAATCTAAACGGTTTAAAAGCAGAATCTACTGAAAAACCTGATCCAATCCCGCAACACCTCATATTCTCCCTGCACACCTTAGTTTCAATAACTTTAACTCCTATAGCATGTAAAATCTTACGAGGTAAGTCCATATATTCATCACCAAACATCTTCGAATAGCATGAATCTTGGATTGTAACTGTCATACCTAATTTTTTCAGGATCTTAATCTCTTCATTCTCTATTTTTTCCCATAAGTATTGGATATACGATTTTATCTCATCAAATTTATAGGATAATCCATAATGAGGAAGCACATTCTTAAACACATTTGTACCTGCGGTACATAGAACAAGTAATTTTTTTGGTTTCAGAATATAAAACCAATTATCTAATCTTTTAGTCACTTGAAAAAGCTCATCCTTATATCCTGTTCTAAATAATGTTTCACCACAACAATATTCTAAACGTCCTCTTATATCTAAATCTTTAAAAAAACTTGTTTGCGTAAGTTCTGCAAATGTTATTATATTACAACCTGGGTAGGTTAATGTATCTCCTCTCAATGGATCCAATGAAGCCCATTTGGCTACAATTTCTTTTGTATTTCTTGGTAGATGTTCCATTACATAAGAACGAAAGTTAGGATAATGCGGGTACAGTGTCATATAATGTTTTCCTCTTTTTCGTAGACCATATTTTTTATATTGTTCATTCCAACGCTTTAGGATGAGGCTGGCTGGATGTGCATTCTCAGGACAATAAATATTACACGAAAAACAACTTTGACACTCATCCAATACTTTCTTAGTTTTTTCTCCTGCAATTAATTTTTTTATTTCTTCAACTGCAAGATCCAAGGGAAGTTGCATTACTGGACATCTACGAAAACACTCTCCACATAAATTACATGCGTTTTCATTAAAGGTTGTAAAAAAATATATATCAATTGGTTCAATTTTTTCTGTTGTCATATTGCTCCTAACCATGTTTTGGTTTTTATAAATTTTAATTTCTCTTTATATAATATCTCATGAATAAAATATAAACATTTAAATCTAAATGAACTAAATGATTAGTCTTTATGAAGCCATAATCAAGACAATTAAATAGGCTAACATAAGATTTCCTAGTATAATTCCAGTATCTTTTAATGATGTTTTTCCTAATAAATCCGTTCGTGGTTTTCTATAAAGATATATTATTCCCAAAGGGAAAAAGACAATCGGTAAGAATATCAAGTAATAGGTTATGATAAATGAAATAATGGCTATGGTTAACGAAATTATAGAGGTAATCCAAATCACCAGCTGAGAAGTTTTTGGTTTTAATTTAGCTAGAGAATCTCCATCAATCATTTCATGAACCATTTGTCCTGTAAATGCGACAGCAGTTATAGCTGCTAATATTAAAGATTCATTT
>JAEOTH010000214.1 GCA_016839915.1 Promethearchaeota archaeon | reverse complement strand
TGTTGTATTACACCAAATCGTATGAGTTTATGCGGTTCTATTTCATGGTTTGATGCGAGAGCTGCTGCGCGCGTAGATCCAAAGGGGCCACTGTTCGAGGTACCCATGGGGGAATGTTTAAATGAATTAGCAGGTGAGTTTGAAGGCGTGAACGCAATGATAAAAAAGCGCTCACTTGGAGAGATCGATAGAATATATCTTTATAGCGGAATGGTATATCCACATACCAGTTGTGGTTGTTTTGAAGCAATCGATTTCTTTATTCCCGAAACAGGTGCAGGTCATGGAATTATTGATCGCAATCATGATGGAGTTGCTATTAATGGGCTCCCATTCAGTGCAATGGCCAACCAGACCGGTGGAGGAAAACAAATGCCCGGGTTTAATGGGATTAGTATACAATATATTATCTCACCTAAATACCAAAAGTATGATGGAATAAATTCAGGATTGGAGAGTGGAATTTACACAATCGTATGGATGGGTAAAACAGTTAAAGATCGAGTTTATGAATTCCTTCCCGAAGATCTAAGAGATAAAATTGCTACTGAAGAGGAGGTCGCGGATTTGAGTGAATTACCCGCATGGCTAGAAAAAGTTGGTCATCCAATTATAGAAACTGAAGAATACAAAGCAACTACTGGTGGAGTAGAAGAAGAGGAAGAATGGGAAGAAGAAGGTGCTATGGTTCCTATGGGAACTGTTGGTATGACAATCCCAGGCGTCGGTGGTGCTGGGGGATTTAAAGTAATACTAAAAAACTGTAAGATCCACGCAGAATCCATAATTATCAAAAAGATTGAGCCAAAGCAAAGAAGAAAGTAATAAAGTTTTTTCTATTTTTTATTTTTTTTATAATATAAGTGTAAAACTAATTCCTTCAAATCCTAATTAGGTTAGTATAACTTATTTTTTTTTAATTTAATTTATATTTTTTAATCAACTTTGAATTCATTTAGATTTTCGACATAATTTTGATTTTACAATATTGTCGTTCTATCGCGACGGAATTATTTTGAAAAGGTTCATATTTAAATACAGGAATTTCGTCGTTTATTAGTGGTATTCTTATAAGAATATATTTTTTTAGCGATTTGGTTTAATTTACCCTAGTATTCGTCATATTTCATCATGTTAATTCGAGAAGCCGGTATACTCTTCCATGGTATTCCTATTATATTCACTAGCTATCATAGAGCTAGTAAAAAACAGACAAATTTAGTTTGTTCAAGTGGTTTAATGTGTGGGCTATTAAGTTTTGCCGAATGTTTGATGGAGCCAGTAGAATATTTTGAAAGCGATAAATATACCATAGTTTTCAAGAAAGGGATGATAAAGGATCTATATAGAGACTTACAGGAAATTGTAGCTTTTATTGTTTTGGATAAAGATTACAGGCTTGAGAAATATTTACACAGAAATATTTTTCCCTTATTAGAAAAATTATTAGATAGATTTATTTCTCAATTTGATGGTTGTAATATGACGAAAGTTGGTCAGTTTGAGCCATTTAGACAAATAATTAATAAAATTTTCGGAACAGGCACGCAAACTTTTGAAGAAAAAGTATTATCTCTATTAACATAGCTAAATCCTTGAAAAAATAACGAGATAAGAAATTTCAATTCAAATTTTATAATATTTAAATGTAGTTAATTAAGCAATTTGAAATCTGAGGAATCTTTAAATTTCTTTTAGGTTATAAATTGTTGCTTTATCCTATTAAAAAGAGGTTTTATTGTGTCTATACAATTTATATCTGACAAGTTATAATTTCCATTAGGATAGTATGCTAGAATAATTGAATCAAATAAGGTCCAATTTATGTTATTAAAACCAATATCATAACCTACTACTTTAAATCCTTTCTTCAAGGCAAGAGACATTGAATGTATTCCATTTTCTGTTGTCGGAATTTTCCAAAGGATTATTCGCCAGTTCTTATAGGTTTTTAATAAATTAGAAATAGATTTTTCTTTAATATAGCCAAATAATTTCACATGTGACAAATAATAATCTTTAGAAACACCATAAAGTTCATATCCTTTACTCTTTTTCTCTTTTTTAAGGATTAATGTATCGTTTTTCATTTTTTTAGCTTGACTTCTAACATATTCATATAGGAAGATTAAATCTTCATTATCTAATAGAAACACATTTTTATCTCTTTTCTTCCATAGGTTTCTAAAAATCATTGAATAAAGTACCGTACTGAATTCTTCATTTTGGGGGGAACATGGGTTATTGTCAGCAAGATCAAAATATCTGTTATCTGCTAATTGAATGTGACTAGGAATTATACCATAAGGTACTGCACCCGCATTTTGAGCAGAAGTTTGAACTTTAGTCAATGGAGCACGAACTTCAATATTAAGTCTTAAAACATCTTTAAATTGAGGCATTTTTGTCACTGTTAAAAGCCCTGCAGCCGCCAAATTTGTTGTAATTCCTTGCCTCCGAAAATCTTTCTTCACAATTAAACTACCAGCATGGGCAATGTATCTTTCTTTTTCAACTAAAGCACAACCAACAGTCATGTTATTTTCCAATAAATCGCTTAGGACCCAATATTTATTAGGATTTGAGATGTCATTTTTTAAAAGTTCGATATCATAAACAAATGGATAAGGATATTCATAATTATAGCTTTCTTTGAACAGAGATGAGATACTTGCAGCATCTTTTGGAGTAGCAAACCTTAATCCATATTCCTGTCCATTTTTAAATATAATCTTTTGAAAATAAGCATCCCCTAATTGAGAATCTAATTCTTTTTTAGTGATGGTTGCCATCCTAATATCCCGATCTATTTTTACCTAGTTAATTAATTCTTCTCGGAGGAATATATAAAATTTTCTATTTTTTCACAGGACAAAAATTAAAATAAGTTAAAGAATAAAGTTTCTGAAAAACAACGCAAATTATTAAATTCAAGAAAAAAGGATGAAAAATTATTTTTTTAATTCAATTCCAATCCCATAATACATCATATATCCCCAGACGATTACACTACTTATTGATAGGGTTATTATTGATCTAACATCAGCATAAATATTAGCATCTAAAAGATTAAATATGATACTTAAATATAGAATCACTGTTAATCCTAAAAAACCAAATAAATAGAAAAACCATTTTCTTTTCAATGCCTTTGTTTCAAACTGGAAGAGGATTTTAAAATTTGTATAATTGATTGGAATAAGTGTAAAAATAGACATAATTGAAACTACATAGGCAAAAAATATAGGTCCCCATAGTGGTACATTATTAATTATTTGGACTCCTAAAAATGGAACATTAGGAGTATCAAATATTTCTCCTAATAAGACTAAAATTAACATACCTGAGGAGAGCAAGATCCCATAAAATAAAATATACCTATTTTGTCTTTTAACAGAATAAATAAGAGTTGATTCTAATATTATCATATTTACAATAAGAAGAAAGGCTGGTGCAAAAAATATAAAATAATTAGTTAAGAAATTAAGAATAAGAATAGTTATTCTATCAGTCATGGCTGCATATACCATATTTAAAACAAAACCAATTGATATACTAATAAAAAATCCACTAAGAACAAAATTCAAACGTTGCCTTTTCCTCTTTAAAACTTTATAAGTAATTATTGAAAAATAGAGTACCAAAATTCCTAAAAACACATAAACCATTATAAGTCTTGCTATTTCAGCTTGATATAACGTTTTTTTCACCAATGAGAATATTGTTAGTTTTTATATGTAGTATAATGTATGTTCATAAATAAAAAACTATGTTCTTATGGCTTTAAATAGTAATAATCAACCAAATATTAATTCAAAAAATCGCTACAGTTTTACATAATTAATTTGGTTGAAATTAGTATCTCATTAATACGACAAAAATCAGAATTCACTAAAAATTATATTATATATTAAATTTTTACTTTATTCGAAATTCCTTTAATCTAAGAGGAATTTCCCACTCTTTCATTAGTTTGGCGACACTGATAGGTAAGAAATGTTCCCATGGTTTATTATGAATCATGGCTTCACGAATATCACTTGAGCTAAGTCCTTTATTTTCGAGTGATACTTCCCACAAAACATGAATCTTCAATCCTAAAGATTCAAGATATTGTTTTTTTTGTCTGCCCCAGTCATCATATATTGTAAGAAAGAAAATAGCATCTAATGGAACATAATTTTCAAGTAAATCAGGTACATTAATCGGGAAGGGGACTATTGAAAATTCTGAATATTTTAATCCGTGTTCTAACAATGCTGCTTGTATCATTAAATATCTTTCATAATAGGTCATTGGATTTGCTATTGGAGTGCTTCTATGAGGATTTGTATTTGAATCTCTTGTTAAGGAAGGATCTGGATTAGTGATGCCAACAATAAGATGATTACATAGCTTTTTACCTGCTAAGAGATATTTAATGTGATCATTATGTAATATTTGAAATCGCCCATGTATTACCCCAATTTTGTATTTTACTTTTTTCTTTTTCATGATTGTACTAGGTTTATTTTATGCATAATTATAAAATTAACTAATTCTATAAAATCACTACATCTTCAGGCTTCTTATATTTAAAAAATTGAATAAAATAAATAATATATTAATTCGATTTAAAAAACTAATTTTCCGAGGGAAATGAACTCAAATAATCAATTTAAAGTTAAATTTGGATCCTTTCATAATGAATCTGTTAATAATCAAACTATTACCCGATTCATTCATGCAAGTGATATCCATTTAGGTAGTCATCAATATAGAAATAAATATCGGGCAAATGATTTTATTCGAACATTTCAAGATATTTTAGAATTAGCAATTGAGAAACAGGTTGATTTTGTTATTTTAGGAGGGGATGTATTTACCTCTCTAGAAATGCTTCCTGGTAAATTAACTAAAATAATAACTTTACTTAAGAATTTTGAAAATTTTACAAATAATACCATTTTAATCATTGCAATAGAAGGAAATCATGATATCCGAAAATTTTCACGAGGTGTTAGGTTTGAACGAAGAGGTCAATCATGGCTAAAACTTTTAAATAGCTTAGGTTTAATTATTCTTCTCGATACTGATATGGATGCACCCCCAGAACAAATGTTTAAACCTTATAATTATAATACGTATATGGGTGGTAAAATCCAAATTAAAAATACAGTAATTTATGGTACTCGTTACCTAGGGGAAAAACCAATTTCTTTTCTTTCTAAGATAAGAAAGGGGATAATGAAGAGTAAGAGTGTATTTAATATCCTTTTGCAACATTTTGGCATTGATGGTCAGATGAAAAACGTTCCTGGAATCAAATTAGAAGCAATACAACACCTAAGACATCGAGTTGATTATCTAGCTTTAGGTCATTTTCATAAACAATTCATCCTTGAAGATTGGATATATAACCCTGGTTCTTCAGAAGCTGTATGTTCAATGGATAATTCCTTTAAGCGAGGTGTTTTCTTAGTAGAAATATCAAATAAATCAGATAAATTTGTAAAAAAAGTTGAAATGATTCGTTTAGTGAATCGAAAATATATATGGGAAACAATTTCCTTGAATATTAGGATAAGAAATAATAATGAGATTGAAACATTTTTGATAAAGAGGTTAAAATCTTCTTTAAAATATCTGGATCATGATGTTAATCCATCAACACCAAATATGCCAATATTATACTTGATGCTCAAAGGATTAGAGCCTTCAAATTCATGTAAAATTAATGAAAAAGGCTTAAGAAAAAAGATTTGTGATATTTTCCCAATAGTTGACGTTAAAATCTATAAAAAATATATGAAATCGCATAAAACACTAGATAAATACATATTAGCATAAAGATTTTGAGATTCTAATGGATTTGATTAACGTCATTTATTTTTCAATTGTTTTTTAGTTATCTTGAAAATTTAGATCTAGATTTAAAATTTATAAATTAGTTTAGTTAAGATACATATTATGAATCTTCGATCTTTAGTAATTAAAAATAAGTTTTTCACGATTTTTTCTGTTTTTTTCTTGTTATGGGTTGTTTTCCTATCAATTTTATCTATTATTAATGAAAGGACTGTAATATTCTATGATGCTCTTGGACAAGTTGATGTTTCCTCAGAATTTTCAAGTCAATTGCCTTTACTAAGGTATATTATAGAGCCTTTTTATGTAATTGCCTATGTTTTGGAGTATGAATTTACATGGGTATATCTTTTTTTGATTTTTTACCCAATTCTAAGAGGTGTCTATCTTTATTTAAAGAAGAAGGGTATGTTTAGTTCGAGGAAATTTAGACTAATAAATTATATAATAGCAGATATTATTTCTTTTGCTTTTAAAGTTCTTATTCTAGCTATTTTAGTAGTGGGTTTATATGTACTTATCGGATTCTTTATTCAAGGTTTTTTATTTGTAAGTAGAAATTTTATGGTGGCAATTCAATTAGGATTCCATACGAGCTTTATTCTAATTTTAATAAAATTCATATATACTCTCATTAAATTATTTCACTCACAGTTAAAGCTTAACTTATCTAAGAAAGTCATATTCCGAAAATCACTAAGAAATACAAAACTACGTTTAAGGCGAGAAATGATTTTTTTTTTAGGAATTGGTGCCTTATTAATTGGTAGTAATATCATTTTAATTTCTACTCCTTTCCCACCCCATAAAATTATACCAACAGTACCACTTGAAGACGATGAATTTTTATTTGATTTTCACGTTCATACAATATATTCAGATGGCTGGCTTTCAGTTGAAGAAAGAATTAATTGGTATATGCAACAAGGAATATCAGGAGCTGCTTTTTCTGATCATGACAATATTAGAGGTGCTATAATAGCTCAAAGTTATGTAGCTGAACATGGATTAGATTTTGTTGTGTTTATGGCAGAAGAATGGACTGATCATGAGAATGATATTCATATGAATTATTTTGGGATCGCTGAAGAAATTGTGCCCCTTGAATCTTATATTCCAGGTGGCCCTTTAGCTATGAATGCGTCTGATTTGATTGCTTATGTAAAGGTAAACGGAGGATATATAACAGTCAATCATTACAACTATGATTCAAATCCTAAGGGTGGTTATGGTGTCCCTTATACGTTAGATCAATTAAGGGATTGGGGTGTTGATGGTTTTGAAATAGTTAACAGTGGTAGTTATGGATGGAAATACCAACAAATAAGGAACTACTGTCTAAATAATAATCTAACGTGTATAGGAGGTTCCGATATTCACACTAATGAGGATTTAAACTCTTTTATCAAGTTAAAATTAGCAGATCCAACAAATTTAACTATCGCCAATATTTTTAACACCTTAAAAAACAATACTCATCAGATTATAGCCGTTAATTTTTATCCAAATATAGTAAATTTTCCAGATGATCTCAATGATTTTGGTTTTTATTTTGTAGAGGATTTCATTAATTATCTTTTAAACATGGATTTATATCAAGCTTTATCTTGGATAATATGGTCAAGTATGATATATGTTTTGATATTCTTAATATATCGAAAAATAAAAAATGTAGATTTAAGATTTTTAAAAGACAAAATCCTTTAGAATTTTATTAAGATTTATTTTTTGACAGAATTGAAAGAAAATGATTTCTCAAGCATTCCCTTTTTTTAAAGGGTACTGGGATGATCATACCGACCCAAAATTTAGTTTAATTCTTCTTGATATTAAGAAAATCACAGTACAAAGTCCATACGATAAAGAATATTATACTTTTAATTTAAAATAAGGGTAATGTCTACTACCAAAACAAGAGACTAAATATAATAACCAGTGTTGTCTTCTTTGTAATTATCCTTGTCGTCATCATTGTCATCTTCATCTTTTCCGAGAAATTTTTTATAAAAATATTTTAACATTTCATCTGGTGTTCCTTTAAAATCTTTAAGATCGCGAGGATCTATCTTTATAATACCACCTTTTTTTAAAGGTATGATTTTATCTCGCATCTCTCTTTCAATTCTCTCTTGTTTTCTTTCATTCAAGAGTAATTCCTTTTTCATTAATTCTCTTAATTCATTTGCTACAAGTTTATCTAAATAATCCGGTTCAAATTCCATAAGCGCTTCTATACTATAGAACTTAGAGATTCTTTTAACTGCCTTATCCTTTTTGAATTCTGGAATCTGAATTATGCTATCAAGATTTAGCATTGATAAAATGTTTAACCAATCGAGTTTTGCAGTCCAAGAGAGTTGTGTGTTTTCTTCAGCCATAATTATTAGGTTATTTTATCTATTTATTAAAATTCAAGATTAAATTAAACTTTTTTCATATTCTTTTATATTGTAACCAACCTATGAGACTTATAAATTTATTGATTTTAATCCATAATATACATAATATCATAGTGTTTTGATATAATTTATGAATTTATGAAGAACTCTCATGTAATCTATTTAAGATAAAAATAAAAGTGTTCTACTTAAAGATCATTAATTTTGAATGAATTCCTTAATTTTTGAAGCAACAAATTTTGGAGCATCGTGTGTAATCCAATGGGAAGACTCTTCGTTCTTTTCTATACGTAAATCTTTAACGTAATTATTTATACCGTTTAATAATATGGGTTTTAAAGCTAAATCTTTCATACCCCAAATTACTAATGTAGGAACATTAATAATGCCTTTCCAATCTTTAAAACTAGTGTTAGCCCTATAATAATTAACGCCTCCTATTATTGCTCCTGGTTGAGCCCATGCTTCAATATATTTCTCCTTATCTAAATCGCTGAAATTTTTTGTAAAAACAACCTTTTTCAACCAATTATAATCATTTTCAATTATAAATTTCTCCCCATTAGGCTCTAAAATCTCAAAAATATAATAACTCGCTTTTTGTTGTTCTTCATCTGTTTTTAAGATTTGTTGGAAGATCTTAGGGTGCGGGGCATTCATTAAAATTAACTTTTTTAATAGGTCAGGGTATTTTTCTGCAAATATCCAGCTCACTAGGCCACCCCAATCATGTCCAGCAAGATTAAACTTTCCCAATTTCAAGACTTCACTCAATCCTTTAATATCTTCAATTAAAATTTCTACTTTATAATTTTCAACACCTTTCGGTTTATCAGATAAATTATACCCTCTCATATCTGGTATTACTAATTTATAATCATCCTTAAGGAGGGGAATTATTTTTGACCAACAATACCAAAACTCTGGAAAACCATGAAGTAAGATCAACGGTTCCCCAGTACCAATTATGATAGTATGAAGTTTAATTCCATTGGTTTCAATAAATACTTCCTCGATTTCATTCAATAAATCCAAATTTATACACCTATTTAATTAAATTTGAAAAAAATGATTATGTTATAAATTTAAGGAATATAAAAAATTAGGGTTTATGCTAAGAAATTAAAGAAATTAAAAAAATTAAAAAAATGAAAACAAGAAATATTTCTAAACCAATTAAAAAATTATATTTAGTTCTTATTCAAAATAACTCAAAAAAGAACGTGTATAATCCTTTACTAAAGAATTATCAATTTCACCGAATTTATATCTTCCACGCGGCACCTTCTTCTTCATCGAGAAGTGTCTTTTTAATGAAAGCTCAAAATCATTAATCGGGATACTATTTTCTTCAGCGAACTTTATCTCACCAAATTTTAGCAGCCAATCAGGATTCATAATACTTTTTTCACCTCATGTGATTGTGTTTTATTCAAATGTTTTTTTAATTAAATAATTACTTTTTTTACTTTTTTAATAAAAAGATAGTCAAACATATAAATATTTCCATACATTTGCAATGCCGAATCCTAGTTGACTGAATGAACGTTCATTTATTTTATTTATATCTTCATTATTTAAGGAAATAATACCGAAAAGATTTATTTATACTATTTTTCTAGATTTTCCATTATTTTCTCATTTTTCATTATCAGAGTATATTCAACCCTTATCAAATCATAAGCACCTAAATATTCACCTTTTATCTATACAAATTCTAAAGATAAGAAGATTCTAGAATTCTAAGAAATTTATTAAAGCTTTGAGAATTTGAAAATAATAAATTTTAAATTTCTTGACGAGTAATAATAATTTTAATGAATTTTGTTAAAATATACATGTTTTTTAATCTTTGAGTTGATGATAAATGTCTTCAAGGGCAAAAAGGTCTGAAAAAATTAAGAAGGAAAAAAAAAACCTTTTCATAATTTCAGCCCTCTCTGTTTTTGAAGAAAAGGGATTTAACAATACTCGAATAAAAGACATAACAAAAAAGGCTGGTACGAGTGTGGGAAATCTGTATGGGTACTTTAAAAGTAAGGAAGAAATATTCGATGTCATAATCAGCGGAATAGCAGAACTTATGATTAGCAAATTCAGAGAATTATTTACCTATTTTAAACAAAACAGAGCTCCTCCAATCTCCGCTGTTAAGAGTCTCTTTAGAGGTTATGCTAAGATATTTAGAACGAAGAAAGAAACCTTCTTGATATTTTTTGAGCAAATGGGTGGTATTAACGCAACATACCGAACGAAAAGAAATAAGATAATTGACGATTTTACCGATGAAGTAGAAAAAATCATTGTAAAATTATCGGAATTTGAGGCTCGTGACCAGAATTCTAAGATCTCTGCTAGAGTTTGGACAAGCACTGTCCTTGGAGTCTTTACTTGGTGGATTCGCAATGATTTTGAACCTGAAGAGGAAGAACTTGTTAATAATTTAACTGATTTTCTTGTTAAGGGGACAATGACAAAATAAATACATTTATTATTACTTTGTTTCAAATTAAAAAATTATTTGGTCCTAAATAATCCTTTTTAGAGGATTTCCATTATTTTCCCGCAATTTTTTGATTCAAGAGTAATTTATTAAAAAGAGTTATTATTAAAAACAATACATCCAAAATATGTTTGGATAATTCACAATTTAAAACTTTCGAGCTTAACCTATAATGGATAGAGAAATAGATGATAGAACGTACTTAAAATATCTTTTGCAATTTTTAAATGTTGATGATTTGAAACAAATATGCCGAGATTTTGAAATTAAAGGATTTTCAAAATTGAAGAAATCAGAATTAACTGATTTTATTCTTGATTCATTAGCAGAAGAAGAATTAAAGGAGCTTTTGCAGCAAAAAGAAATTGAAATTATATCTGCTGGAATTGATTTAGCAATAAAGAAAATTAATGGAGAAGATAGAGAAAGTATTGCTGAAATTAAGATTATAAATCCGAGCAAGCATGAAATTGAGTTAAAATTTAAAGGATGGAATTGGGAAACACAATCTTATTTATCTATTAGCCCAAACAACATAGGTAATCCTGAGCGTGATTGTGATTGCAGAATAGGGGCGAATATGGGTTTTTGTAGTCATTTTTGGATTGGATTCATCTATTCTTTGAAACAGAATTGGCTTAAACTTGATGATTGGACTTTAACAGTTCTACCTGATGATTTTGAAAAAAAAATTAAGTCTATAAAACTTATTGAAACGCAATTGGGAGAATTAAGTGATGGAAAACATGAAACAGCAGTTTTAATTGATGAATCGTCATCAGATGCACTGTTAATGAAATATCTTGATTCTTCGATAACTGTATATGAAGCAAATATAACTGAAATTGTTGAAAAGGAATCCGAATTTCAAGGAAACATAACAATTTTTTATATGGCCTCACTTGAAAATCTTAAATTAGGACCTAAACTAAAAAAGGCAAGCGATTATCGTAAAGAAGATACCGAGAATGTTGAAAAATTAAAAGTAAGAATGAGTCAAAAATTGTATAATGAAAATAATTTTAAAGAGGGAGATAAGATCAGTTTTAGTGGAAAGCTTGTAAAAGATAATTTTTGGGGTTATACAGTAAAAAATGTTAGAAAAGTTAAAAGAAAATAATCTGTACAATATTGTTTCTAATAATCGAATCACAAGTTTTTTTCCCTTTCTTAATAAAATTTTAATTTATTTATATCTAAAAATAAACTAATTAATCATATTAGGATAATAATGTCTAGTTCCATGAAAGGAAAGACTTGTCTTATAACAGGAGCAGATTCAGGAATTGGCAAAATAACAGCCCTTGAGTTGGCTAAATTGGGGGCAACTATTGTAATGCTCTGTCGTGATAAAGGCCCAGGTGAAGAAGCACAATCTGAAATCATAACTGAAAGTGCAAATAAGTCAATCAATTTAATGTTAGCAGACCTTGCTTCACAGCAATCTATTCGACATTTTGCTTCAGATTACCAAAAGAAATATGATAAATTACATGTCTTAATAAATAATGCAGGAGTAAATCTTAGCAAACGATATGAAACTGGGGATGGAATAGAAAAAGTATTGGCAATTAACACTTTAGCTCCATTTTTATTATCCAATTTGCTCCTAAAAACCCTTAAAAAAAGTATACCTGCTAGAATAATTAACGTTGCTTCGAGTGTGCAAAGTAGATCTATCAATTTTGATAATCTTCAATTTAAGAAACATTTTAAATCATGGAGAGCCTATTCTCAATCAAAAACCTTATTGATTCTTACCACTTATGAATTTGCAAAACGTTTAAAAGGTACTGGAGTTACTGTAAATTGTCTTCATCCTGGATTTACAAAAACTAATATTACTCAAGATTATAAAGGAATTATTAAATTTTTTACAAAAATTATCTTTAGTTTTGTTAAGAGTCCAGAAGAAGGAGCAAAGACTTCAATATATCTTGCTTCTTCTCATGAGGTAGAAGGGTTGAGCGGAAAATACTTTATAAATAAGAAAGAGGCAATATCTAAAGATATTACATATGATATATCTGTCGCGAAAAAGGTTTGGGACGCCTGTGCTAACCTTACGAAATTAAATCATAAGAATACCTAATTTTCTGTAATTAGATTCTCTTTTTAAGGATATTTTTGTTTCAACGAATTTGTAAGTTCTCCTAATTTATCAGAAATTTTCAAGTTGAATATTTTATCTTCCTTCAAGTTCTTGTAAGCATCAGGTAATTTCTTTATATTATCTAAATAATAATTCTGGATATCATCTAATTTAGGGTAACCTTTTATTAATTCACCATTTTTTATTACAGGAATTAATAATGCTTCGGAATTAGGAGGAGCAGGCTCTTCTTCAAGAGCTAATATATCTTCTTTAAATTTCCCATCTTCATTGTATATCCTATAAACTTGTTTTCTCCCTGGATATGTTAATTTCTCTTCACTAATTTTTATTTTCGGAATTCCATTATATTCAATTAATTTATATACCCCTGCGATTGTTGGATCGTCCCGTGAGGTTGCTAGTTCAGTTCCAACTCCAAAAGCATCAATTGGAGCATTCTCATCAATTATCTTTTTTATTTTGTACTCGTTCAAATCTGAGCTTGCAACAATCAGTACTTCTTCGCATCCATTATTATCTAAAATTTTCCGTACTTTTTTAGCATGATCAATTAGATCCCCAGAATCTATTCTTACTCCTCTTATATTATTCCCAAATTTGCTAGATATCTTAGCGCCTTTTTCTGTGTTATAAGTATCTATTAAAAAAATAGAGTCATTCCCATAAATTTTATAATATAAATCAAAACTATCTGACTCGTTTTCGAATTTCTGAACAAAACTATGAGCCATAGTACCAGTAGAATTAATCCCTAATTCGATATCTGCTATTACATTACTAGTACCGTTGAAGCCAGCGATGTAACTTGCTCTGGCAGCATATACTCCTGCAAGTGGACTGTGTGATCTTCTTGTACCAAATTCAAGTAGGACTTTATTTGGAGCTATATTTTTAATTCTTGATGCTTTGGAAGCGATAAGGGTTTGAAAATTAATTACATTTAGCAAATAAGTCTCTGCGATTTGTGCATGAAACATGGGACCCTGGATTCTCATTAATGGCTCATTTGGAAAGAAAAAATTTCCTTCTTTCATCGTCCATACATCCAAATTGAATTTAAAATTTGGTAAATACTCATCGAAAAAGCTATCGTCAATGTTCTTAAAGACTTTCTTCTCTCTTAAAAACTCAATTGTTTGGCTTGTAAATCTAGCATTAAGCAGATAATGAATTGCTTGTTCTAATCCTGCAAAAATTAAATAATTACGATTTCTCGGAAACTTCCTGATAAATAGTTCAAATGTTGCAATATCATCATTCTCATCAATTTCATTTTCAAGATTGTTTTGATAATAGGCAGCGCCCATCGTTAATTGATAAAAATCTGTTGCTAAAATCATATTATCGTTGTTTACAAAACCGGAGTTCATATTATTCAATTTT